>NZ_VMBJ01000018.1:0-71269 GCF_010608305.1 Stenotrophomonas sp. AS012628
CTGTTGAGGTTGCCGGCCAGCGGCCGGCACTACCGTGGGTGCAGGGCGCAGCCCTGCCGAACACCCCCCTAATCGTGACCGCTGTCGTCCAGGCTGATGATGCCGCGCCTCAGCGCCTGGGTCACCGCATGCGTGCGATCACCCACGCCCAGCTTGTCCATCAGGCTCTTCATGTGGGCCTTCACCGTCTGCTCGGAAATCTGCATGCGTTCGCCGATTCGCTTGTTCGACAGGCCACCGGCCACGTGCCGCAGTACCTCGGTCTCGCGCGGTGACAGGCGGTCTTCGATCACATGCGCGGCGATGCTGGCAGCCACCGCTGGAGGAATCGGCGCACGGCGGCCACCGGCCACCATGCGGATGGTGTCGACCAGTTCGTGGCGCAGCATGTCCTTCAGCAGGTACGCGCTGGCACCCGCCTGCAGGGCCCGCACCGCGCGTACATCGCCGCGGTAGGTGGTCAGCACAATGATGCGGGCACGTGGGTCCATCGCGCGGATCCGTACGATCGCTTCGACGCCATCCAGGCGTGGCATCTGCAGGTCCATCAGCACCACGTCGGGCTGCAGCTGCTGGTAGCGTGCGATGGCTTCCTCGCCATCGGCGGCCTCGCCGAGCAGGCGCAGGTCGGAATGGGCGCCCAGCAGCGCCGCCAGGCCGTCACGCAGCAACGGGTGGTCGTCGACCACCAGCACGCCGATCGGGGCAGGGGACTCAGTCATGGTTTGCTTTACTCCAGGGCCAGCGCCAACGCGATGGGCGGCGGTGATACAGGCGCCGGGCGGGAACCGCCAGCGCGACTTCGGTTCCCAGCCCGGCGCGGGTCCACAGCTGCAGTTCCGCACCGAGGCGCTGTGCACGTTCGCGCATGCCCTGCAGGCCCCAATGACCATGGCCGGCGTTCTCGTCGGCGATGCCGACGCCATCGTCGCGCACGTGCAGCAGGAAGCAACGCGTGCCGTACGACAGCTCCACTTCGATGGCGCTGGCGTTGGCGTGGCGCAACGCGTTGCGGATGGCCTCGCGACCAATCAGGAACACTTCCTCCGCGGCATCGGCCTGTAGTGGTGGCGTCGCGCCCTCAACGGTCAGGCGCAGAGGATTGGTGCCATGCCCCGCGTACTCGGCATGCACATCGGCCAATGCCGAAGCCAGGTCGCGGCCGGCGAAAGGGCCGTCGCGCAATGCGTTGACGCGTTCGCGGCCCTCGGCCAGATTGCGCTCGGCCAGCTGCATCGCCGACTCCAGCTGGCCGCGCACTGCTTCTGGCGTCTGCGCGGACTGGCTGATTGCATGCAGGCGCAGGATCAGGCCCTGGCTGCCCTGCAGCAGGGTGTCGTGCAGGTCGCGCGCAATGCGTTCACGTTCGCCATTTCGCTCCTGCAGGCGGGCGCGGAACAGCGCGGCGAGCTGGCCACTTCGGATGCGCACGGCCAGTACGAGCAGCGCCAGCACGGCGGCCACGCACAGCAGCTTGAACCACACGGTCTGGATGAAGGTGGGCGCGATGCGGAAGCTGCGGCTGGCCGGGACCGTGCTCCAGATGCCGTCCTCATTGGCGGCTTCCACGTCGAAGCGATAGCTTCCCGGCGCCAGGTTGGTGTAATAGGCGCGGGTGCTGCTGCCTGCGTCCTGCCAGCCGTCATCGACGCCGGATAGTCGATAGCGATAGCGGTTGCGCTCCGGGCGGGCCAGTGAAAGCGCCACGTAGTCGATCTGCAGCTGGCTGGTGCCGGCCGGCAGGCGCAGGCCGTCCCGCAGTGGTTGCTGTTCGCTGCCATACAGCACGTCGCCGATGCGAACGCTGGGTGCCAGTGTGTTGACGTGCGAACGCTTGGTGTCCAGCCAGGCCAGGCCCTGGTTGGTCGCCAGCCACAGAAGACCGTCGTCGGCCAGGGTGGCGGTGGCGATCGGCCCGCTCTGCAGGGCAATGCCGGGCATGCCATCCACCGCATCGAACAGGCGGGGCGTCACCTGCTGCCCTGCCTGCATTGCTCGGCGCAACAGGCTGCTCTCAAGACGCACCAGGCCACGGCTGCCATTGAGCCACAGATGCCCGCCCGCATCGGCGACCATGCCGGTGATGCCTTCGAGGACGCCGGCCATGTCGGTGCGCACTGCAACGAAGGGCCCCTCGCCGATGCGTGCGGCGAGTCCGGCTTCGCCGGCTACCAGCAGCAGGTCCTGATGCTGCAGCAGGGCGGTCACCGGCCCCACCGAAAGGCCCTGCGCTGCGCCGAAGGCATCGATGGTCGTGGTGCCCATCCGGCGCACGCGACCATCGGCGTAGCCGAGCAGCAGCTGGCCATGGGCGTCCAGCGCCAGGGAGGAGCAGGCCTGCTCGGGCAGGCGACTCGCCCGCTGCCATTGCTCGTCCCGGTAATGCAGGACACCGCGTTCGCCCGTGCATACCCAGGCCTGCGTCTCGTCGGGAAACAGCAGGGCGTGCAGCGGCTGCCCGGTGAACGGCGCGGGCAGCGGAATCAGCGTGGTACGGCCTTCGACAGTGCGCGCCAGATTGACCCAATCGAACTGCCAGATCGGCGCAGGTGCCTGCCGCGCTGCGGCCTGCAGCTGTGCGGCGCTGCCTTCCAGCAGGGACCGCCGCAGGTCGTAGGGCTTGAGGTCTTCACCGTAGCCGTACACCCGTCCGTCAGTGGTGCGCACCAGCGAGCGGTAGGGATCACTGGGGCCGACCGCCAGGGTGTGCACGCTGCGCGCGCGGAAGCGGTTGAGGCCAAGATTGGTACCTACCCAGAGGTTGCCTTCGCGGTCGGCGATGATCGGCACCGCCGAGGTGGCCGTCAGGCCATGCGGTGAATCGAAGCGCTCCATGCGCACGGCTCGGGTGCCGTCGAACGTGACCCGGGCGACGCCTCCATGCGGGCTCATCGTCGCCCACAGCGCGCCGTCGGTGGTGAACTGCATGCGGGCAGCGACCAGGTCGGGCAGGCGCCTCGCCTCACGTTCGGGCCCGGTCAGCAGACCATGTGCGTTTGCCAGTGGCGAGGCGCCACGGACGCGGTCGGCCAGCCATACCTCACCCTGCGGGTTTTCCACCAGTGTTGCCATCTGCGAGACGGCGATGCCGGTATCAATGAAGGCCGCCTGGTGGGGTCCGCGCATCCATATCTTCAGATCCGCCAGTACCCAGAACGTGCCACGGCTGTCATGCAACACCCATTGCACGCGGTGTTCCGGCAGCCCGGCGGAGGCCGGCGGGGGTTGCCAGCGCCGGCCATCGAACCAGCGCAGCCCACCATTGATCGCTGCCCAGAGGCGGCCCTCGCGGTCCTGGCTGAAGTGCGGCACCACGCCGACCGGTACGCCCTGTTGCCGACCGTAGTTGTGCAGTTGGCCGCGTGCGAGTTGGCTGATGCCGGCCTGGAAGTAGCCGATCCACATTGCGTCATTGCGCCCGACTGCCAGGGTGACCATGTTGGTGGACGGGAAGCTGCTGCCCGGTGGTGGCGCCTGGCGTTCAAAACGGCGGCCGTCGAAGCGGTACAGGCCAGAACCGGTCGCCAGCCACAGCAGTCCATCACGGTCCTGCGCAATGTCCCATATATCGCCAGGCGCACCCTGGCCGACCCGCCATGCAGTGTGCTCGTAGCCGGGCAGTCCGCTGCTCAGGGCGGGACGCTGCACGGCGAGCGCGGGCAGGGCGGTCATCAACAGCAGGCACGTCAGCAGCGCCGGTAGGCGACGCAGGAACGGGAAGGGGCGGCCACGCATGGTGCGCATTCTGGCAGGTGCGGGGCAGGCCAGGGTGACCCGAACGGGGTAGGCGGCACGCGGTCCGTTCCGATATCACGCCGGCATGCCCCGTGGAGCCCGGTCATGCAGCGCCTGTTCGTGATGTTTCCCGACCGTGGCCCGGGCCTCGGCCTGCTGTGGCTGCGGCTGTGCGTTGCGGCCGCTCTTTGCGGGCCCGGTATGCCAGGCGGCTGGTGGTCGGCCTTGTACCTGCTGGCCGTAGCGATGCTCGCACTTGGTGTGCTGACACCACTGGCGGCAGTGATGGCGGCCGTGGGTCTGTCCACGCTGCCCGGGCCTTGGCCACTGGCGCTGCTGCCTCTGGCCCTGCTGGTGCTGGGGCCGGGCGCCTATTCGCTGGACGCACGGCTGTTCGGTCGCCGCGTGATCGGCCGCCGGCCTCCCCCATTCGGGTAGGTGCTGGCCTCGACCGACGGGGGTAGGGCATCGTGCAGGCGCCCCGCACCATGGGCCACCCCCTCGCGGCGACCTCGATGGCCACCGTTACTCCACAGGAATTCCCCGCTGCGTCGCTGGCACCACAGCAGGTCGCAGCATTGCAGCGTGCATTGCGCTATGTCGATGAACACCTGTCGCAGCCGCTGCGGGTGACCGAGCTGGCGGCGGCCGCCTGCGTCAGCCGCTTCCATCTGGTGCGCCTGTTCCGTACCGGTACCGGTGCCAGCCCGTTGCGCTATGTGCGTCGCCGCCGCATCGAGCGTGCGCGCCAGCTGCTGCCGGGTGCGCAGTTGCCGATGGCCTGCCTGGCCCAGCAGCTGGGCTTCTTCGACCAGAGCCATTTCGTCCGCAGCTTCCGCGCGGAGACCGGCTGCAGCCCCGGCCAGTACGTCGCCGGCGATGCCGCCCTGTTGCTTCCCCTTGATCGTGTTTCCAACGGAGTCCATCCATGAGCCTTGCCACCGCCACTCCCGCCCCGGCGCTGCTGTCGCCGACCGACCACGCCCTGGTGCTGATCGACTTCCAGTCGCAGATGGCGTTTGCCACGCACACCATCGACATCTCCGCGCTGCGCAACAACGTGTCGCTGATCAGCAAGGGTGCCAAGGGCTTCCACGTGCCGGTGCTGCTGACCACGGTGGCGGAAGCCTCGTTCTCCGGCCCGATGTTCCCCGAACTGCCGCAGATCTTCCCGGGCCAGACGGTGTTCGACCGCACCTCGATGAATACCTGGGAAGACCAGCCGGTGATCGACGAGATCAACCGTATCGGCAAGCGCCGGCTGGTGATGGCCGGCCTGTGGACCAGCGTCTGCATCGTCGGCCCGGCGCTGTCGGCACTGGCGCAGGGCTTCGAGGTATATGTGATCACCGATGCCTGTGGTGATGTCAGCGAAGAAGCGCACGAGCGTGCGATCACCCGCATGGTGCAGGCCGGCGCGGTGCCGATGACCAGCGTGCAGTACCTGCTTGAGCTGCAGCGCGACTGGGCACGGGGTGAAACCTACGACCTGACCACCGGCATTGCCCGCGACCACGCCGGCGGCTACGGCATCGGCATCCAGTACGCCAAGCGCATGTTCGGCGCGCAGGAAGGCGGGCACTGAGCATGCTGGCTGGCCATGGCCTCGACCTGGCCCTGCTGATGCTGCGCGTGGCGGCAGGAGGCTTCCTGCTGCCGCACGCACTGGGCAAGCTGTTCGGCTGGTTCGGTGGACCGGGGCTGTCCGGCTTTGCTACCGAGCTGCGCGGTTTCGGGCTGCCGGCAGCGGCACCGTTGCCGTTGCTGCTGGCCCTGCTGCAGGTGCTGTCCGGGCTGGCCGTGCTGCTGGGATGGCAGACCCGCATCGCTGCGCTTGCGGCGGCCGCCTTCATCGGTTTCACCGTCCTGTTGGCCCTGCCCAGGGGCTGGTTCTGGATGCGCGGCGGCAGTGAGTACCCGGTGATGTGGACCACGGTACTGCTGGCCATCGCGCTGGCCGGGCCCGGCACCTGGGCGCTGGACGTCCACCGCCTTCCGGGAGACCTCGCATGAGTCACGATCCCCTCGATCACGGCCGCCGCAACGTGGTGTTGGCCAGCGGTGCCGCTGTTGCGCTCAGCCTGGCCGGTCGCGCCGGTGCTGCACTCGATTCCACTTCCAAGGAGCGTCGCATGAGCACGCTGGTCATCCGCAATGCCCGCATTACCACGCTCGATCCGCAGCAGCCGCATGCGCAGGCGCTGGCCGTTCAGGACGGGCGTATCGTCGCCGTTGGCAGCGACGAGGACATCATGCGTGGCTGGGGCAATGAAGCGACCCTGATCGACGCGCAGGGCCGGCGCCTGCTACCCGGCCTCAACGACAGCCACACCCACCTGATCCGTGGTGGCCTGAACTACAACCTGGAACTGCGCTGGGACGGCCTGCGCTCGCTGGGCGACGCCCTGGACATGCTGAAGGCCCAGGTCGACCGCACGCCCGCACCGCAGTGGGTACGCGTGGTCGGTGGCTTCACTGCCGCGCAGTTCAACGAGAAGCGCCTGCCGACGCTGCAGGAGCTCAATGACATCGCGCCGGATACGCCGGTGTTCCTGCTGCACCTGTACGACCGCGCGCTGCTCAACCGTGCCGCGCTGCGCGCGTGCGGCTACAGCAAGGACACGCCGGATCCGCCGGGCGGGCAGATCGTGCGTGATTCGCTGGGCAACCCGACCGGGCTGCTGCTGGCCAAACCCAATGCGTTGATCCTGTACGCCACGCTGGCCAAGGGCCCGCGCCTGCCGATCGAATACCAGGCGAACTCGACGCGCCACTTCATGCGCGAACTGAACCGGCTCGGCATCACCTCGGTGATCGACGCCGGCGGCGGCTTCCAGAACTACCCCGAGGACTACCAGGTCATCGAGCAGCTGCACCGCGATGACCAGTTGACGGTGCGCATCGCCTACAACCTGTTCACCCAGAACAAGGGCAGGGAAGTGGATGACTTCCGTGGCTGGAGCGAGATCCTGCAGCCGCGCCAGGGCGATGACCTGCTGCGCCACAACGGTGCCGGCGAGATGCTGGTGTTCTCCGCGGCTGATTTCGAGCTGTTCAACGAGCCGCGACCGGAGCTGCCACCAGAACTGGAGCCGGAACTGCACGACGTGGTGAAGCTGCTGGTCGAGAAGCGTTGGCCGTTCCGCATCCACGCCACCTACGACGAGAGCATCAGCCGCATTCTCGATGTCTACGAACAGGTCAACCGTGAGGTGCCGTTCGATGGCCTGCACTGGTTCATCGACCACGCCGAGACCATCACCCCGCGCAACATCGAACGCATCCGCGCGCTAGGGGGCGGCATCGCCGTGCAGCACCGCATGGCCTACCAGGGCGAAGCCTTCGTCGAGCGCTATGGCGTGCAGGCCGCGCGGCATACGCCGCCGGTCAGGCGCATGCTGGCCGAAGGCGTGCCGGTCGGTGCCGGTACCGACGCCACCCGCGTGGCCAGCTACAACCCGTGGGTGGCGTTGTCCTGGCTGGTGACCGGGCGCACCGTGGGCGGGCTGGCCCTGTATGGTGATGAGAACCTGCTTGAACGCGAACAGGCCCTGCGCCTGTGGACCCAGGGCAGCGCCTGGTTCTCCGGCGACGAGGCGGTGAAGGGCACGCTGAAAGCCGGCCAGCTGGCCGACTTCATCCTGCTCTCGGCCGACTTCTTCCGCGTCGACGATGCGCAGATCGCCGACATCACCAGCGTGCTGACCGTGGTCGGTGGCCGCATCGTGCATGCCGACGGCGACTACGCCGGGCTGGCGCCGCAGCTGCCGCCGGCGATGCCCAACTGGTCGCCGGTCAACAGGTTCGGTGGCTACCATGTCGGCGGTGCTGCCACCGGGTTGGCCGCCGCCCATCGCCACCATCACGGCGTGGCCTGCAGTACGCATGGTGCTCACGGTCATGCCGCGCGACGTGCGGCGCCCACCGATGACCTGGCCGCCTTCTGGGGCGCGATGGGATGCTCGTGCTTCGCGTTCTGAGCCTGGCGCTGCTGGCCGTGCCATCGCTGGCGCTGGCCTGCGAGGGTGGCCATTGCACTGGCGCCGGCGACGGCCAATTGCGGTGGGACGCCTCGCTGCGCTTGCGTGGCCTGTACTACGACCCGACCCGGTTCGGCATCGGTGGCAGTGAAGATGGCTACGGCCTGCTGCGCGCGCTGGCCTCGGCCACCTATGCGGAGGACAGCTGGCAGGCGAAGCTGCAGCTGGGCGTGCATGCCGAGAATGGCAAGGCAGGCGGCCCTGGCCGCACCGACCGCAGCGCGCTGGACGTGCAGCAGGCGTACTGGCGCTGGCAGCGTGGCAGCGTCCACCTGCAACTGGGCCGGCAGGAAGCCGGCTATGGCAGCTCGCGGCTGCTGTCGGTGCGCGATGGGCCGAACATCCGCCTGGCCTTCGATGGTGCGCGCCTGGTGTGGAAGGGCCGCCTCGGCACGCTTGATCTGATGGCACTGCGACCGGTGCAGAACCGGCCGGGAGCCTTTGATGATCGCGGCGAACACGGTGCCCGCCTGTGGGGTGCCTATGCCACCACGGCACGCGGGCAGGGCGCAGGACAATGGGATCTGTACCTGCTGGACTACCGCCGGGAAGGAGCACGCTTCTCGGCGGGTTTCGGCATCGAACGGCGGCAGACCGTGGGTACGCGCTGGTTCGGCCAGTCCGGTTCACTGGACTGGAACAGTGAACTGGTGGCGCAGGGCGGTGAACTGCGCACCTCGGCAGCTACGCTCGACATCCGCGCCTGGACGCTGGCCACCGACACCGGCTGGCGCTGGACGGACCTGCCGCTGCAACCGCGGTTGGGGCTGAAGGCGGACATCGCCAGTGGCGATGGCAATCTGCATGACGGCCGCCTGGGAACCTTCAACGCACTGTTCCCGAAATCGGCCTACTTCAGCGAGGCCAGCCTGCTGGCCCCGGCCAATCTGATGGACGTCCAGCCGACCCTGGCCCTGCGTCTGCACGACGCGGTGACGACGGAGCTGGGCGTACAGATGGCCTGGAAGCATCGTCGCGCCGATGCGGTGTACACCACGCCGGCACCGCTGGTGGCTTTGCCGGGCAGCGCCGGTGGCGCGCGCCGCATCGGTAATCAGTACAAATCCGAAACCCGCTGGCAGGCCAGCGAACACTGGCAATGGCAGCTGCAGCTGGCCTGGGTCGATGCGGGTCCTGCGCTGAAGCAGGCCGGTGGCCAGGACACGCTGTTTGCCTCGATCGTCGGAGCATGGCAATGGTGAACGCAACCGCGTCGCAACCCCCCGCACAGGCCGCAGGTGCCTGGTCCCCGCTGAAGATCAGGATGTTCCGCTCGATCTGGCTGGCGATCCTGGCCAGCAACATCGGCACCTGGGTCAACGACGTGGCCGCCGCCTGGGTGATGGCCGAGCGTACCGGCTCGCCGTTGATGGTTGCCCTGGTGCAGTCGGCCACCACCGTGCCAATCGTGCTGCTGGCGCTGGCCGCCGGAACGCTGGCCGACATCGTCGATCGCCGCAGGTACCTGCTGGCGACCCAGGGCTGGATGCTGCTGGTCGCCGCGATAATGGCGACACTTACCGCGATGGACATGCTCACCCCGCAGCTGCTGGTGCTGCTGACCTTCTGCATGGGCTGCGGTGCAGCGATGGCGATGCCGGCGCAGGCCGCGATCGTGTCTGAACTGGTGCCGCAACCGATGCTGGCTTCGGCAGTGGCGCTGAACTCGATAGGCATCAACATCGCGCGCTCGATCGGCCCGGCTATCGGCGGTGTGATCGTGGCGCAGCTGGGTGCGGTCTGGGCGTTCGGCTTCAACGCCATCACCTTCGCCGCGATGCTGTTCGTGGTGTGGGGCTGGAAGCGCGACCCGAAGCAGTCGAGCCTGCCGCCGGAGGGTTTTGGCGCAGGGCTGAAGGCGGGCCTGCGTTATGCCAGCCGTGCCGGACGCCTGCAGGCCGTGCTGATCAAGTCGGTCGGCTTCTTTTTCTTTGCCGCGGCGATGAACGCGTTGCTGCCGGTGGTGGTGCGTGGGCAGATGCACGGTGGGGCCGGGCAGTACGGCACGCTGCTGGGCTGCATCGGTATCGGTGCAGTGGGCGGTGCCTTGCTGCTGCCGAAGCTGCGCGCGCAGATGGATCGCGACCTGCTGGTGCTGCTGGCCACGCTCTCACTTGCGCTGAGCCTGGTCGGGCTGGCGCTGACCCGCAGCTGGTACGTGCTGCCATTGGTGATGCTGATCAACGGTTTTGCCTGGATCACCGTGCTGTCGTCACTGCAGATTGCCGCCCAGACCGCGGTACCAGCGTGGGTACGCGCGCGTGCACTGGCGCTGTACATCATGGTGTTCTCCGCCGGCATGGCGGCCGGTGGCCTGAGCTGGGGTGCGCTGGCTCAGCGTACCTCGCCGGAGCTGGCGTTGCTGGTGGCTGCCGCAGGTGCGGTGATCGGCGGATTGCTGGTGTGGCGCGTGCGCATCGCCGGTACCGAAGACCTGAACCTGCGTCCGGCCGGGCACTGGCCGGCACCAGAGCTGTCGGTGCCGGTGTCGAACGATCGCGGCCCGGTGCTGGTCACCATCGAGTACCGTATCGACGATGCTGATCGTGCCGCGTTCCAGGCGCAGATGCGCGCGCTGGGCACGATCCGCCGCCGCGATGGTGCCGTGGTCTGGGGCGTGGTCGAGGATGTGGCCAGCCCGGGCATCCACCTGGAGTATTTCGTGACCCCGTCGTGGCTGGAGCACCTGCGCCAGCACGAGCGCATCACCGCCGACGACAAGGCGACCCAGGAAGTGCTGCGGGAACTGCATCGCGGTGAGCGCGCACCGGTGGTACGCCACTTCGTGGGTGGGCATGACCCGCTGCCGAAGACCGGGGTCCCGCACCACCACAGCGACATCTGACAAAAAGGGGACGGAGGGGATCAAGTCGTTTGTGCACAAACGACTTGATCCCCTCCGTCCCCTTTTTGTGCGGCGGCGCTGGGTAGCGCCGCCGCGGTGAATCACTTACGCGCGAACGCCAGCAGGTCGGCGTTGAACTGGTCGGCGTGGGTAACGGTCAGGCCGTGCGGGGCACCGGGGTACACCTTCAACTCGGCGTCCTTGATGATCTGCGAGGACAGCTTGGCCGAGGCATCGAACGGCACGATCTGGTCGTCATCACCGTGCACGACCAGCGCCGGCACATCGATCTTCTTCAGGTCCTCGGTGTAGTCCACTTCCGAGAACTCGTGCACGCAGTCGTACTGACCCTTGACGCCACCGAGCATGCCCTGCAGCCAGAACACATCACGCATGCCCTGGGTAACGGTGTTGCCGTCGCGGTTGGCGCCGAAGAACGGCGTGGTCAGGTCCTTGAAGAACTGCGAGCGGTCACCGCCGGTGCCCTTGCGGATGCTGTCGAAGACTTCCAACGGGGTGCCGGCCGGGTTGGCTTCGGTCTTCAGCATCAGCGGCGGCACCGCGCCGACCAGCACCACCTTGGCCACGCGCTTGCTGCCGTGGCGGCCGATGTAGTGGGCCACTTCGCCGCCACCGGTGGAATGGCCGACCAGGATCGCATCCTTCAGGTCCAGTGCTTCGATCACTGCGGCCAGGTCATCGGCGTAGGTGTCCATGTCGTTGCCGTCCCAGGTCTGGCTGGAGCGGCCGTGGCTGCGACGGTCGTGAGCGATCACGCGGAAGCCGTTCTGGCCCATGAACAGCATCTGCGGGTCCCAGGCATCGGACGACAGCGGCCAGCCGTGGGCGAACACGATCGGCTGGCCGGTACCCCAATCCTTGTAGAAGATGCGGGCGCCGTCGGCGACGGTGACGAAGTTGCTCATTGCGGTTTCCTTGGCGGAAGGGAGGGAAGGCACTGGCAGTTGTGCCGGTGCCTCCAGCAGTACAGCGCAGCGCCAGGCCGGCGACTTGCACGGCTGTGCTGGATTACACCGGATGTGACGCATATCGCTCTGGCACGAAGCCGTTCCGGCATTGAGGATGGCGGTAGCCCTGCTGAGGAGCCTGCGATGTTGAATGCGTGTTGGAGTCCGCTGTTGTGCCTGCTACTGGCCGCGGGCGCGCACGCTCAGACCAACGTCTACAAATGCGTGGACGGGCCGCATCCGGTCTACCAGCAGACGCCGTGCCAGGGGCATGCGGAATGGCGCTGGGAGGTGCCGGCGGAGCCGGCCTCAACGGGTTCAACCATGGCCAAGGCAGCGAGCCCAGCCTCAAGCCGTCCGCGTGTGGTACGGCAGGCGCGTGCGCGGGCTGCACTGATATCGATCAGCGCGGATCCTGCCGCCTGTGAGCGCGCGCGGCAGCAACGCGCAAAGGTGCTGGCCAATGGCAAGCGCATGGACTTCGTGCAGCGCCGGCAACTGGACGATGCCGTGCATGAGGCGTGCCGCTGACACGAAATGGTGCCGGAAACGACAACGGCGCCCGCAGGCGCCGTTGGACAGGATGCGAGGTGTTGGACCTCAGCGACCGTCGCTGGCAGCCGCCGGTGCCGGCGAGGGCACGCTGTCCGGCTTGGGCAGGCTCAGCTCCGGGTTGCCCTGTTCGGCCTGCAGGATCTGGATGCGGCGCTGCAGGGAATCCAACTGGCTGTTGGTGCTCTGCACGTCGCTGCTCAGGCTGACCGCCTGCTGCTGGGCCTGCTGAAGGGCGGCGCTGACCTGGGCCGACTGTGCCTGCTGCTGTTCCATTTCCTGCTGCAGGGTGCGCAGGCGTTCCTCGTTGTAGGCCACCAGGCGCTCGGTATAGCGCTTGCCGGCCTCCAGGCGGGTGGTGTCGATGTAGACCTGGGCCAGCTGCTCGGACTGCTGCGCGAAGGTGCGGTAGACACGCTCGGCGTTGTCGACGGCATCGGTCTTGATCACCCGCCAGAAATTCTTCTCCTGGAACAGGGCGACGTAGTAGGTCAGGGTGTTGGCATTGAACAGCAGGCTGGCGCCGTAATTGCCGTTGTAGGTGGTGCGCAGCTCGGTCAGCTGGCGGGCATCCATCAGCTGCTTGAGCTCGTCAACGGTGTTGCGCACCACCGGTGCGGTACGTGCGGCCGGCTCTGCGGCTGCTTCGCGGTCGCCACGGGCAGCCATCGCCGCCGGTGCCACCAGCATCATGGCCACGGCCAGCAGTGCCGCGCCGCGCGCGTGCCGGGCGAAGACCGCGCCCCCTGAAGTTTCTCGCATGTCTAGACCATCCACGGATGAGTGTGGGTTGAGATGAAGGTGGTTCCCCGCCGGGAGTCTAGCATGTGCGCGGGCGCCGCCAAGGGCGCCCGTCACGGGTCAGTAGACCAGTTGTGCGGGCGTGCACTGGATGGACTGGACATGCACATCCGTACGGCCCAGTTCCAGGCCCAGTACCTGGGCAAGCAGTGAGCGCAGCAGCGAGCCGACACTGTTGAGCAGCGGCTTCAGGACGTCCAGGGCGGGCTTCAGCAGGAAGCACAGCAGGCCCGAACAACTGACCGGGCCATTGCCGGGGGCGGTGACGCCGTCGCCGGCGAACTGGTCCAGGAAGCCGGCATCGGCGGTCTGCAGGTAGGAAGTCAGGTTGTACTTCATGCAATTGTTGTAGGTGGTGTCATCCAGGGCGCCGATCAGGCTGTTGCACTGCTTGACCAGCAGCCCACCCACAAGCGCTCCCAGGACGCCATCGAGGAGCCCCGAGCCAACCCCGGTCACTGCGTTGCGGAATCCTTGCCAGACCTTGCCGTCGACCATGCAGGTCACCAGCACACAGCTGGTCGGTACCCCTTTGGTGATGTCCCAGTTTCCCAGTGGTTTCAATCCCTGCGTACTGTCTCCGAATTCCAGCAGCTTGATGGTTGCGTCGACATCGTATCGCTTGCGACCAACGTTGGCTGCTTTCAGGTAGCGATCGGCCAACTGCGCTGCGGTCGAGCCCTGGCTCATGCCATCGTCGCGAGGATCGAGCACCCCGGACAGTACGCGCAGCAGTTCGCTGACCAGTTCAGACACGGCGGTGCCCACCTCCAGGGAGTTGACCTGGGTTGAACCGGTCGCGCCGGCGGGGAGGGTGAGGCTTTGCGTGTCGGTCAGCGTATTGACCTTGATGCTGTCATTGATCAACGGGGCGCCGAGCAGTGTCAGCATCTGTTCCTTCTGCAGGGTGTCGCCACAGACATTCTGCTTGGAAAACCGCTCGCTGTCGGCCACCTTGCCGACGCAGGCGCGCAGCACGGAGGACTCGACCTTGATCGTCGCCGTGGGAGGCGTGCTGCCACATTGCAGGCTGGTCAGGGTCGCCATTGCATTGGTCACGTCTGCATGGACCGGCAGCTTCAGGCGGATGCCCAGCAGGGAAAGTACGCCGCCTGCAACGGGGATGTTGTTGGTGTCGATGTCGAGGAAGACGCGGATCTGCGCGTTGTAGGCGCGCGAGCCAATGCCTCCGATGGCGATCGACGGCGGCTCCACCACGGCGGCTTTCGCATTGACCAGGCCCAACAGGTTGAGGTCATTGACCGAGACCGCACGGCCGCCATTGGCTATGCTGATGCTGGTCCCTATAAGGTCCAGCACATTGACATCGGCCTGCAGCGCGCTGGAAATCGTTCCATCCGGCGCGACCACGCGTGCGAACAAGCCGCCGCCGCTGTCATCGGAGCCGAGTTTCACCTCCAGCTGCTTGAGGTCGATGCCCTGCACGACCAGGGCATTCTCCAGCGCATTCAGGTCCACGTGGGCAACGCCCTGCTGGGTGAGCAGGTCAACGGTCGCCTGAAGGATCTTGCCCAGCTTGACCTTGCGGCCCGCCAGCAGATTGTTGAACTCGGCCACGCCCATGTTGACGTCGATCGGAATGCCCAGTGCCTGCAGCAGTCCGTTCGGGGTGATATGCGCCTGTGCAAGGCCGTCGTAGCCGAGCAGGGTGGTCTTGTCGAGGTCGGCACCCACCAGTTTCAGGACATTTCCCAGTGGCGTGTTGCCGTTGATGCGGAGCAGTTGCGAGCCGACACTGAAAACCGCCGTGGGCTCTGCACGGCGCGCCACGGCCTGGGCGGTCACGGTCGGCAGGCTGCTGTTCTGCCCGAAGAAGGGAAGCACCGCGCGGCGGGTGATGACACGAACGGCGTTGCGTTGATTCGCAGCATCGACGGCCGGGCTGAAGTGCCCCTCGGTGGCCCGGGTCACGTTCCAGTTTCCGCAACGGATTTCCAGGCTCCCAGCGAACCTGTTCTGGGTGAGTGCGCTCTGCCGCGCAGCACTGTTGTCGCTGTTGTCCGAGGTGCACAGCTCCAGCCGTTGCGCTCCCGCCAGTGCGGCCAGATCAGCGACTTTCTGCGCATCGCGCTTGGCCCAGAACAGGTAACCGATCTCGATCAGGCCCAGCATCGCCAGCAACGCCAGCATGACCAGCATCATGGTGATCGACATGCCGCCCCGTGGGCGGCTGAAACTGAACTGGCGTGGGCGTTTCATGGCCTACCTCAGCGTCCGGATGAGGATGATCCCTTGGACTTGGCGACATCGGTTTCAAAGAAGTCCGGGATCTCGTGTTCGAAGCTCTTCATGTAGCGGGCGTAGCTCAGCGTCGCCTGGTCGCCGAGGATCGGCAGGTGCTGCCCGGCCTGTTGCCCCGATGCCTGCAGGCGGAACAGGTTGCGCGTGGTATCGCCGATCTGGCTGCGGTCGGGTCGCGCGGCTGCAGCATTGCCATCGGTGATGGCCACTGCTGCGGGCGCCGCCTGCGGCACCGGTGCTGGCGGGGCCATCAGGTCCACGGTGGCCAGTGACTCGGACTGCAGCGGCTGCGGCGTCGGCACAGCCGGCGTGCTGCCGCCAAGCATCTGACCGGTCAGCGGCTGTTGCTGCGCCTGCACGGCAGTGGCCGGTAACAGGCAGATCAGAACGGGCAGCAGGCGTCGGGTCAGGGGCGTCGCGGTCATGGTGTGTTCCCGTTCGGGTGGTCGGAGGTACTGAAGCGTTCCAGCATCGAGGGCGGCAGGCGCTGCGGATCGCGTTCGTCGCGGCTGTCGCGGCGTGGTTCCGCCGCCAGTCGCGTGGCGGCGGGCGGGTTGCCGACGGCATCTCTGGCGAGAGCACGCGCAGTGGCCGGCACGGCTGCGGCAGCGGCCGATGCGGCCTGGCGTTGCTGCAGGCGGGCACGGATCTGCGCCGCCTGCTGCTGGATGCTGAGCCGGGTCTCGTCGTTGAGGTTGGCCTGCTGGGCGAGGCGTTCGGCGGTGGTGGTGTCGCCACGCAGCACCGCCCACAGCGCGAGGTTGGCAGTGGCCTTGGCATTGCCCGGCGACAGCTCCAGCGCCTTGGCCAGGGGTTCGCGCGCGCGCTCGAACTGCCCGGCGCGCAGCCGCGCATAGCCGAGGTCGCCGAGATAGCTTGTATTCAATGGCTGCAGTTCGGTCGCCCGCGCCAGTGCCTGCTCACTGCCGGCGTCGTCGTCGCGGCGCGCGGCAATCAGGCCCAGGCCATGTGCGGCCGCGGCGGCCTGGGGACCACTGGAAAGATCGCGGTACAGGGCGATCGCAGCATCGGCCTGGCCGGTCTCGCGCAGCGCGTCGGCCTGCAGCAGACGCAATGCCGGCGGATCGCCGTAGCGCTGACGGAAGGCGTCGACGTGGGCGAGCGAGGCATACCATGCGCCTTGCTGCTGCATGCGTTCGATCAGCTCCAGGTAGGCATTGCGGCTGTCCTGCGGCGCCGGTTCGGGCGCGGCCAGGCTGGGCGCGCGCAGGTACTTCGGTGTGGTCGATGCACAGCCGCTGGCGCCGGCAACGGCGGCCAGGGCAACAATCAGGCAGGAAGTGCGCAGGGCAGGCATCAGGGGGACCCCATCTTGGACATGGTAGTGGCCAGCGCGACCAGCGCCGGGCCGGCAAGGACCAGCATCAGCGCTGGCAGCAGGGTCAGCATCATCACCACGGTCATCTTCACCGAGAGCTTGCCGACCTTTTCCTTCAGCGTGTTGCGACGCTGTTCGCGCAGGCGGATGCTGAACTGCCGCAGCGGCTCCTGCACCGCGCCGCCATGGGCGTGCACCTGCAGGATCAGCTGCATCAGGCTGGTCAGGTCATCGTCTGCATAGACCTCGCTCAGCCGGCGCAGCGACTGCGCGCGCGTGCGGCCATGGGTATAGGCGACGTTGGCCTCCTGCAGCTCGCCGCCGAGGACCGGCAATGCATCGCGCAGCTTGTCGCCGAGCGTCTGCAGGCTCTGGTCCATGCTGAAGCCCACGCCCTGCAGCAGGCGCAGCAGGTCGATCAGCAGCGGCAGCTCGTTGTCGACCGCGCGCCGGCGCCGCTTCACCCAGGAGGAGAGAATGAACTTGGGCAGCAGCAGGCCAGCGGCCAAGGCGCCGATGATCACCATGATCCTGGCCAGCCCGGTGACGCTGCTGAATGTCAGCACCAGTGCCAGCACCAGCACGGCCAGCAGCAGGCGCAGGCCGAGGTAGATGGCCGTACCGCGGCGGGTGTTCCACCCGGCCAGATCCAACAGCAGCCGGTCTTCATTGGCCAGCAATGCCGCTTCCAGGCGGCCGCCGCTGAGGGCACGGCCGAAGCGTTCGAGCCAGCCCAGCGAATCGTGCCGTGCAGGTTCGGGGTCACGGGACGCCTCGCGCGGCTGCAGGGCGGTCTTCAACGTGGCCGTTGTACGCTGCTCACGATGGCTGCGTACCCAGCCGCCGATACCCAGCAGGGCGATACCTGCAGCCAGTACGAGCAGGGAGAGGGCGAACCAGGCGCTGGCGCTCATCGGTCGTCTCCGGCGGGGCGGGGGTGGTTCATAGCGATTTGGCCAGGCGATACAGCAGGAAGCCACCGACAAGCTCCATGCCCAGTGCAAGCAGCAGGATCTTGTGGCCAAGCGGATCGTGCAGCACCGGCTGGAAGAAGTCCGGGCTGGCGATCGCCATCAGCACCGCGCAGGCCGGTGGCAGCAGGCCCAGCACCCAGGCTGACATGCGCGTCTCCGAGGTCGTTGCCGCAAGCTCCTGCTGGGCCTGTTCCAGATCGCGCATGAAATCGCCCATGCGCTGCAGGATCTGGTCGGAGCGCCCGCCGATGCGCACGCTGACACCGATCACCACCGACAACACCTTCAACACATCCATGCGATAGGGATGCGAGGCCTGTGCGAGTGCACGGTCCAGCTCCATGCCACTGCGCGCAAAGCGCACCGTAGTGTCCAGCAGCCCGCGCAACGGCGCGCTGGTCTGCATCGAAGCAACCTGGAACGCGGCCTGCAGGCTGTTGCCCAGTGCCGTCAGCCGCACCAGGTTGTCGAGGAAGTCCGGCAGCTGATGCAGCAGTTGCGCACGCAGCTTCGTGGTCCGCCGCATCACCCACAGCCAGCAGCCAAGCAGGTACAGCAGCAGGGTCAGCGGAAACATCCATGCGGTGCCCAGCCGCAGCATCGCCACCACCGACAGTACCAGCCCCGGTACCAGCAGCATGATGGGAATTTTCCAGCCGGTCTGCAGCCCTGCGCGCTGCAGCAGGCCATCCAGCGGCAGCACGCGGCGCCCGGTGCTGGCGGGCCGCGCCGGATCGTTGGCAGCGGTGACGGACGGCCCGGCGGGTGCTCCGCCCGTGGCGCTTCCGCGCGAAAGCTGCTGCTCGGCGTGCCGCATTGAAACCTGGCGTTGTTCACGGCTGCTGGCCGTGCCCCACAGCCAGGCTGCCAGCGCCAGCAGCACCGCGATGATGCTCAACATGCCCAGCAGCGCGCCGGTTCCCATGCTCAGAAGTCTCCGTAGAGCGATTCGCGCAGTTGTTGGCGGAACGGCTCCAGCTTGTGTGAGTGCGGATGGAAGCCCAGCCCGACCCAGCGATCGATCTCTTTGCCGTTGCCGTCGATCTGCAGCTCGTGGCGGAACATTTCCTGGGTGGTGATCAGGTTGTCGCTCACACCGGTGATCTCGGTGATCGATACCAGCACGCGGCGCCCGCTGCCCAAGCGCGAGATCTGCACGATGAAGTCGATGGCACTGGCGATCTGCCGGCGCAGGCTGTCCTCGCTGCCCTGGAAGCCGGCAAAGCCGGCCAGCATCTCGATCCGGTACAGGCAGTCGCGCGGTGAGTTGGCGTGGATGGTGGCCATCGAGCCGTCGTGGCCGGTGTTCATTGCCTGCAGCATTTCCAGGACCTCGGCGCCGCGCACCTCGCCCACCACGATGCGGTCGGGGCGCATGCGCAGGCTGTTGCGGACCAGATCGCGGATGCTGACGGCACCGTGGCCTTCGGCGCCACCGATACGGCTTTCCAGGCGGACCACATGCGGGTGGTTGAGCGAGAGCTCGGCGGTGTCCTCGACGGTGATCACGCGCTCGTTCGCGGGGACGTAGCTGGCCAGGGCGTTCAGCAGCGAGGTCTTGCCGGAGCTGGTGCCGCCGGATACCAGGATGTTGCAGCGGCCCAGCACCATCGCCTTCAGCAAGGCCTGCATCGGCGCATCGAAGGTGCCCTTGGCCAGCAGTTCATCGGGGGTGAACGGGTCCTTGCGGAACTTGCGGATGGACACCATCGGTCCATCCACCGCCAGTGGCGAGATGATCGCGTTGAGACGGCCGCCGTTGGGCAGGCGCGCATCGACCATCGGATTGGAGTCATCCAGCCGGCGCCCAAGCGGGGCGAGGATGCGGCGCAGGATGCGCAGCAGATGCGTATCGTCGGTGAAGCGCTGGGTGGCCCGCTTGAGCTGGCCGCCCTGGGACACGTGCACATCCTTGAAACCGTTGATCAGGATGTCTTCGATGGACGCGTCGTGCAGCAGGTCGTCCAGCGGGCCAAAGCCGGTCAGCTCCTTGACCAGGCCGTTGGCCACCACCTGCATTTCCTCTTCGTTGATCGGGATGCGCCACTCCTGGATGAAGCCCACCGTCTGCACCTGCACCCAACGGGCGATGGTGTCGGGGGCCCAGGAATCGATGTCGATGCGCTCGTCCTCGATGCTGTTGAGCAGGTGCTCATGCGCGGCCGAGAGCACCTTCTGGTACTGCTCGGTCTGCGCGAACGGCTGGTGGCCCGGCGAGCTTTCGGGCAGCACCGGCCGGGCAACGGCATGCGGGAACGGGGTTACCTTGTCTTCCATTGCGATCCACCCAGGGCAAGGGAGAGTCTTTCCCGCAGGCCCTGCGCCTGGACCGGGCAAGCAGCCGGATCCAGGCGCGAAACCAGCGGAGCGAGGGCACGCAGGTAGGGGTCGCGCGGTGCATCCTGCAGCAGCAGGTGGCCCTGGCTGGCAGCCAGGCGCACGCGCGGTCGTTCGGGAAGCGTCGCCAGCAGGGGCACCTCGAAGCGGCGCGCGATCTGCTCCGGGCTCATGCCGCTGCTGTCATCGTGGCGGTTGATCACCAGCTGCAGGCGCTTCTCGCGTTCGCGCTGCCCGGCAAGATGCTTCAGTGCCTGGTCGAGCGACACCAGTGTGGCGATGGAGGCATCGGTGACCAGCCAGATCTCGTCGGCCTGGTCCAGCAGCAGCGGCGGCAGCTGACGCAGCGGGCAGCCACCGGCATCACACAGCACGCTGGCGAACACGGTGCGCAGGCGCTGCAGCAACGCACCCGGATCGGACGGCGGTACCGCATCGCTGCCGCTGGCGCGGTCCAGCAGCACCAGCCCGGAATCGTGACGGGCCATGGCCGTGCGGGCGAGGGTGGCATCGATGCGGCTGGCGTTGCGCAGCGCGTCTTCGTAATGGAAGCGGCTGTCCAGGTTGAGGTACAGCGCGAGGTCACCCGAAGGCTGGGCCAGCTCCATCAGCAGGCCGTCCTGATGCAGTGCCTCGCCCTGTGCCAGCGCACGGGTCTGCTGTGCCAGCACCGAGAGATGTGCGGCCAGCGTACTGGTGCCGACCCCGGCGCGCACGCCCAGCAGCACGATCAGGCGCGCCTTGTGCGCGTGCTGCGCGGCGGCAGCCGGTCGTGGCGACAGGGCGCGACGCAGCGCGGCCTCGATACCGACGTTGTCGCTGTCCAGATCCAGCACATCACGCAGGCCCGCCCGCAATGCGATGACGACGCCTTCCACCTGGCCGGCGCTGGTGGCACCGACGGCAACCAATGCCAGATCCGGCTCTGTCTGTTGCAGTTGCTGCGCCAGCACGCTGGAGGCGGCCGCATGTTCGGGGCGGAAATCGAGCAGCACAAGGCTCTGCGGCCCACGTTGCAGATCCTGGGCGGAGGTCGGCGTACTGCTGTCCTGCCAGTGCAGGGTAGTGGTCGGCGGCAGTTTGGCCGCCAGCCGGGGCAGCAGTTCGCGATCCATTCCATACAGGACCAGGTTCATCGGCGGTCCTTGCGGATGCAGCGGCTGGGCAGTGGCGTAGGGCATGGGCGTGGTATCGCAGGCATCATGGAATCAGCGTGAGAAGCCGGGCACCGGATCCTGGCTGATCGGACCCAGCAGCCAGGCGCCCCATTCGGGCATGTGCGGCTTGGCTTCGCGGTCGCCGGGCAGTGGCAGGTCGGTGTTGCGTGCCAGCGGCTTCACCAGGCGTGGCGTGACGATGATCACCAGTTCCTTGTCCTGGCGCTTGTAGTCGAAGTTGCGGAAGAACGAGCCGATGATCGGCAGGTCACCCAGCAGCGGAATCTTGCCGACGCTGGAAACCACGTTGGAACTGACCAGGCCACCGATCACGAAGCTCTCGCCATCGCCCAGTTCGACCGTGGTGTCGGCACGCCGGGTGGTGATCGAGGGAATCTGCACGCCGTTGAGCGCGATGGCGTTGCTGTAGTCCAGGTCGCTGGCTTCCGGTGCGACTTTCAGGGCGATGCGGTTCGGGGCCAGTACCGTCGGTGTCACGGTCAGGCCGATGCCGAAGGGCTTGTAGGTGATCGTCGTGGTGCCCAGCCCTTGCGGTTCCAGTATCGGCAGCTCGCCGCCGGCCAGGAAACTGGCGCTCTGCCCGGACAGCGCGACCAGTGTCGGCTCGGCCAGCACGCGCGCCATGCCATTGCTCTGCAGCAGGTCGACATCGGCATTCCAGAGGCCCTTGGTCGAGCCGAACACCAGGCGGAAGGCCGAAGAAATGGGCGATTCGGCTTCGTTGCCGGAGTTGCCTTCCTTCATGCCGGGCAGGATGCCGGTGTTGCCCGGCAACTGGCCGCCCGGGCGGGCGAAGCCGTAGGCGAAGTTGCCATTGCGGTTCTGGAAACTGATGCCGATCTGCTTCAGTGCGGTCTTGTTGAACTCGACCACCTTGACCTCGACCTGGACCACGCCGCCGCTGCTGACCGTCGACGCATCGGCAAGCAGCCCCTCCTTGCCCAGCGCCATGGCGGCGGTCTTCTGTTCCTGCATGTGCGAGAGCACGCTGTCGGTGCTTCCCTGCAGCAGGCCCTGATTGTCCTGCTGGGTGAATACCAGCCCGTTCGCGCCGGCGTCGGCCGCACCCTGCACCGCGCTTTGTACCCGCACCTGCAGGCGCTGTGGCTCGGCCTGCTTGCGGTGCCAGAGCAGGAGCGTGGTGGTGCCAGGCGCCTTGCCGACCAGCAATGCCTGGCGCTGGCCGCGCAGCATCACGATATCGGCCACGCCCGGATCGGCAATGGCGACCCGCTCCAGGTCGCCCGGCAGGCTCCAGGGGCGCTGCTCACGTGCCTGCAGTACCAGGTCGTCGGCAGCCACGCTCGTCACCGGTGCCAGCAGCACCAGCAGCAGGGCCAGCCAGCGCTGGCGGGTGGAGGGGCGTGGACTGCGGCGACGTTCGGTCATGGATGCGCTCGATGCAGGTCAAAGGGAACCACGGGGGGCGGAGCTGTCGCCTCGGATGATTTCGATACCCGATGCGCGCGGAGAACTACGCCGCGGTGCGGGTGCGCGTGCTGGGGCATCCTGGGTACTGCGCGCCGGTGTGTTGCTGCGGCCGGCCAATGCATCGCCGTCGATGCCGGCGAAGGCGTGATTCTCTGGCCGTTGCAGCGCAAGCTGCTGCTCCGCATCAAGCCCCCGCAGCGGATCGATCACCCCGCGTGCCTGCGGGAACAGCGCCAGATCGGGCTGGCCGGAATCGGCAGGGTTGCGCAGGGCGAGGAACAGCTTGCCCTGCTGTGCACCCAGCAGCAGCCGGTTGGCATCGGCCACCGGTACCGCCAGTACCGCGCTGCGTGCGGGCTGGGCAGTCTCGCTGCCCGTACTCTGGGTGCTGCTGCTTCCTGTGATGTCGGCGGCGCGTGGATCGTTGCGGGCATCGGCATCAGTGCTGGCAACAGCGTCATGGTTGGCCGGGGCGATGTCCTGCTGGCCATAGCTGAGCACGCGCAGGCGCGACAACAGCAGGCGCGTCTGTGCTGCATCGGCCGGGCCGCTGGCGCTGGATTGGGCCGTGCGCAGGTTGAGGAACACGTCGACGAAATCACCTGGCAGGATGCGGTTGCCGGCACCCACCAGCTCGTCGACCGGGACCGCGAGTGCGCGTTCCCCGGGGCGCAGCTGCAGCGAGAATCCCTGCGCGAGTGCATTGCTGCTGATCGCTGTGCCTTCGGCAATGTCCTGCACTGGTACCTTTCCGACCACGGCGGAAATGCTGGTGGCGGCACCGGCAACCGGGGCGCTGCGCTGTGCGAGACGCAATCCGTTGGCAGAGATCGGTTCGCCGGCCGGCAGTCGTGCCACCGCTTCCACCACGGTGATCGCCTGGGCATCGCTCCGCGCGACCGGGGCAACCGTGGCCGGCGCGGCCGGCTTGCGCCCGATCATCAAGGCGATCACCGCCAGCAGCACGGCCAGCCCGATCAGGGCGACGGCAGCAATGCGGGTCAACTTGAGCATGGAACCGTCTCCTGTACCGAACGTCAGTTGCCGCTGCCGAGGTCGAGCTGAGCGACCGCGACGCTGCGGATGGGAGCCCGCATCACCCACTTGTAGAGCGTGGCGGTGCCGGGCAGGAAGGGGTGGCTTGCGTAGTCGTAGCTGACTGTCACGGTCATGCACTGGGCGCTGGCCAATCCGGCGCAGGGAGCCTGCGCCGAGACCAGAATGGCGTTGCTTCCGCCATTGCTGCAGTCGACCGGCTGACCCGAGAAGTTCAGCAGCCACTGCATCGAACTGCGCGCCGCAACGCAGGCGGCCGTACGGCGTTCGTTGGCGCTGCCATAGCGCAGCGATGCGCGCGCACCCTCGGCCGAGGCGGTTGCCAACGTCTGCTGGGCCGCCATGATCATCACGCCGGAGAACGTGAACAACAGCAGCGGCAGCAGGCCCAGCATCAACATCAGCGCGAACTCGATGCTGGCCGCGCCACGTTGCCGGCGTCGGTGGTGGATGTTCATGCCACACCTCCGTACGTGCTGATGAGGATCCAGGCGATGGCGGATACCGCCAGGTAGGCGGCGTAGGGAATGCCTTGGCGTCCCTGGCGGGCGCTCTGCATTCCGCGTAGCGCCGGGTGCGAATGCCATTGCGAACTTGCCCGATGCATATGGGCTTGAAGGCCGATGGGCAGTACTGGACCCAACCGGCGTGATACCAGCACCAGTGCGGCATGTGCGCCCGCTGCCAGGCTGGCCGCGATCCAGACCGGCAGCAGTGCCTGCCAGCCCAGCATCAATCCCAGTACCGAAAAGAATTTGACATCGCCGGCGCCCATCCAGCGCACTGCATGGAAAGGCAGCAATGCGACCAGGCCGAGCGCCGCGCCGGCAATGTGGGAAGCCCACGGCAGGCGCGGCGCGTTGAACTGTCCGGCGATGAGCACGACAACGGTGATCGCGCATGCGGACAGCAGCCAGGCGTTGGGCACCCGACGGGCGTACAGATCACTGATCGCGATCCGCAGGCACACACCGATGGCCAGCAATCCCAGCAGTGTCATCGCACCCTCCTTTGTCCGTCAGTGGACGGTCAGCCGCTGCTGTCCCTGATCAGCCTGGGAGCGGCTCAGGCCGGTGTGTTGCCTGACGCCTTGTCGGCAAGCTTGGTGAGATTCTCAAAGAGCGTTTCGAAGAAATCCTTGATCTGCGTGCTGCCCAGTGCGATCAGGACACCCGCAATCACAGCCGCCAGCAGGCCGTACTCGAGTGCGGTAACGCCATCTTCTTCCTTCAGGAACTTGCGGATCGATGCGTTCATGACGTTTGTCTCCCTCTACCTGTCTGCTACAGGACACCTGTTGGGCGGTGGCCCGGCTCCGCCGGGATCGTCCGTGGACCTCCGCACGTCCTGGCGGAGGAGGCACGGCGGGACGGACCCGCCATGCTCAAGCAGGGTGATCGATTCCAGGCGGGACGCCGTTCGCGCAACCGCGACCGCACGGCGCGGAGCCGTTGGTCGAAGTGTCGAGCGATACGTGCATGGTCATGCTGTCCCCCTGGGTGTGGTCATTATCAAAGACCGGATCACCGTGTTATCGACTTTGCCTGAATGGCGGCCGGCTGCAACCGGAACCTATATGCAAATTCGGCAGAATCCCTTCGGTCCTTAATTTTTCACGCGGGTTCTGTGACGGAAATCCGTTCGTTCGCAAAACGATTCATCGACGTGCAGATAATGTGAGGCGGGTTTTTCAGTTGCATGCGAAAACTGTGCCAAACACCACGACCTTGTTTTCACGTCTGTATCCATCTTATTCAATGCGGTGCAGATGTTTACCCCGTTGAATTATCGGGCATACTCGTATTCAAGTACTCGCGTTTCTTTTGGGGCGCGCACTTTGCTGGCGCGCATCCCGGCGATGGAAGAGATTCCATGAGAGGTGCGCGCCCTGTCAGGCAGTGGGGGCCGTATCGCACGACGGATAATCGGGGGACGACACTGTCATGGTCGATGGTGGGGTAGGAGACAGCGACGACAGCGGCCTGCGGTCGATCGACCTGGCGACGCTGAGCGGCGTGCTTCGTGTATGTGATGTCGAACTGCTACTGCTCGATGGCAATGGGCCGCGGGCGGCCTTCGCTTCACGCGTGCACGAGGAGGCGTTGTTCTGCAGCATCAGCTGTGGATTCCATTGCCGTGGACGATTCATGCTGCCGCCGGACTGGGCGATGCTGGGGTATCTGCACGCGACCGATGAAACCCTGAGCTGGTGCCACGGTGTACCGCTCGTACCTGGAATGGCGTTGACCGTGATGCCGGAGGGTATCAGCGAGTTCACCCTGAGCCCGGGCACGCACATGACCCTGATGCTGGTGCCGGTGGCACGGGTGCAGCGCAAGCTGACCGAACTGAGCCTGCGCAGTACACCGCCGGCCGGACAGGCACTTTCGCTGTTCAATCTCGCCAGCGAGGCCGCCCCGCTGGCACAGCACTACCAGCAGCTGCACCTGCAGCTGGGCCAGGGCACGGGCCTGCAGCCGGAAGAAACCGAGCGGCTGCTGCACGAACACGTGCAGGCACTGCTGGGCGCGGGTTCCGCCGATCGCCCGGGTTGCAGCCGTGCGCGGCGCACACATTATCTGATCGCACAGCGGGCGGAAAACTTCATGCGCCTCAACCTGCGCCGCAATATCTACATGAATGAGATCTGCGATGCTGCCGGTGTCAGCGAGCGTGGGCTGCGCTACGCGTTCGAGGACCTGTTCGGCACGTCGCCCAATCGTTACCTGTCGATGCTGCGCCTGTGCGCGGCCTGCCGCAGCCTGTCGATGGCTGATTCCAGCCGCCGTTCGGTCAAGGCCATCGCCCTCAGCTGTGGCCTGTGGGACCTGTCGCGCTTCGCCGACAACTACCGCAAGGTCTTCGGTGAACTGCCGCGTGACACGCTGATGCGCGCTCCCGCGCAGATCGGCCAGCCAGCTTGATTCAAGCCCCGTAAGGGTTTCCCGGCAGTTCCTGCCGGAATTGCATATCCGCTTGCCGATATGGTTGCCGCTTCTGCATAACCGGCTGCCGATTCCGACCGTGGATTTGCCGGAATGCGCGATTTCCGTGCCGGAATGAAGTGCGCAGCCGCCGTTGCAAACGCTGAAATGTCAGTCACCTGCCTAACGGCAAGTCCACTGACATTCCAGTTGTTCGCCTACGGGGGAAATGCTCATGAACCGCATCTACCGGCGTGTATGGAACCGCCAGCTCAATGCTCTGGTTGTGGCCTCGGAACTGGCCACCGGCGACAGCGGCGGCAGCGCCGCCCGCGATCCGCGCAGTGCACTGCTGATGCCGACCGCACTGGCCCTGGCCCTGCTGTGTGCGCTGGCCAGCGGGCATGCAGGCGCATCCGAATCCAATCAGTCTCTACGTGACCTGCAGGCACTGGCCGCGAAGTACGCGCAGCCGATGCCGGTCAAGGTCGACGCGGAAGTGGCGCTGGCCGCCGCATCGCGCCAGGCGCAGAGCAGTCCGGCGATCAGCGCTGACGCACGTGTCGGCCTGCAGCTGAGTACGAACTCGCTGCCGATCGTACGCGACGTGCTGCCGGCCACCGTGCAGGTGAAGGTGGCGGCGAACGCCGCGCCGAAGCAGGTCGCGGTTCCTGCGCTGGCTGCCGATGTTCGCGCCAATGTCGGGCTGGGTCATGCAGCGTCCAATGCGGCGAAGATTGATGCATCGCTGGCGGCCAACGTTGCGCCGTCCGCGCATGCGCCGCTCGGTGTGGCTGCGGATGCCCAGGCGAAGGCCGGCGTTGGCATCGCCGGTACCCAGGTGGCCTCGATCGATACCGGTGCCAAGGCGGCCGCCGCTGTTGCTGGCGCACCGGCTGGCTCGCTGTCCGGCCTCAAGGCGTCCGTTGACGGCAAGGTGGATTCGCAGCTGAAGCTGGCGGGCCACCAGATCGACGGCCAGGGGCAGGTCAAGGCGACGGCGGCGGTCACGCTGCCGGCCAAGGAGGAGCTGCCGGGCGAGACTCATGATCGTGCGATCACCGCGGCCTTCGATACCGGTGTTGCCGGCAAAGTGCGCGTGCAGGCGCCGGATGGCCAGGAGGTCGTGGCCGACCGCAATCTGAAGCTGGCCGGCCAAGCCACCGTGGCAGCGCAGAACAGCGCGCTGGGCGTCGGTGGCCTGGTGGGCGGCGTTGTCGGCGCAGCAAGTGGCGCCGTGGGCGGCGTGCTTGATGGCACCGTAGGCAACACGGTTGATGCGGTCGGCGGCGCCTTGCACGGCACGGTTGGAACGGTAGGCGGCGCAGTGGGCAGCACGCTCAATGGTGCCGTTGGCACGGTCGGTGCAGTTGGCGGCACCGTGGGTGGTGCACTCAACGGGACGGTCGGTTCGGTCGGCAGCACCGTCGGTGGTGCGCTCAACGGTGCGGTTGGCACGGTCGGTGCAGTTGGCGGCGCCGTGGGTGGTGCACTCAACGGGACGGTCGCTTCGGTCGGCAGCACCGTCGGCGGCGCGCTCAACGGTGCGGTTGGCACGGTTGGCGCAGTCGGCGGCACCGTGGGTAGTGCACTCAACGGCACGGTCGGTTCGGTTGGCGGTGCCGTGGGCGGCACGCTCAACAATACGGTGGGTGCAGTAGGCAGCACCGTCAGCGGTGTACTCAACGGCGCAACAGGTGGCAGCACCGGCGGCCTGGGTGGCCTGCTGGGCGATACACTCGGCAATGTCGGCGGCGCCGTCGGTAACCTGCTCGATGGCAACCTCAACGGCACCATCGGCAATCTCGGCAGTGCCGTAGGCGGCCTGGTCGGTGGCACGCTCGGCGGCCTCGGCCTGACCAAGCCCTCGGCGATCCCGCCGACCAGCCCGAAGGCGCCGGCTCCGGCCGACCCGAACGCTGGCCTGATCATCGGCACCGGCGGCCTGGTCGGTAATGTCGGGCAGCTGATCGGCCCGACCACCACCAGCCTGTTCGGCGGCAACGGCTACCTGAGCAACGGCAACCTCAAGCTCAGCAACGCCAACGTGATGCAGACCTACTCGACGGTCAATGTGCTGGGACTGCCGGTGGTCAACCTGTCGCCGGTCGGCAGCACCCTCAATGGCCTCGGCGGCGCCGTCACCGGCGGCAGCTCGCACCTGACCCTGATCGGTGGCGTCACCTCCGACAGCTACATCTACAACATCAACAACGGCAATCCGGGTGGCCTGCTGGGCCTGTTGCTGCCGAAGGATTCGCCGGCCTGGGCCGCCAAGTGCCTGGACATCGCCCTGGCCGACATCTCCTGCTGGGCCGTCAACGCCGCGCAGGACTACCAGGTGCTGATGGGCGACGGCGCCTTCGCCAACGGCTCGAAGGAAGTGGTGATCGGTGCCAATGCGCGGCACGAACTGCCGAAGGTCGATGCCAACGTGGCCTTCCCGGGTGCAGGCACCAATGACCCGAGCAACCCGACCGGCGTGCCGACCGCGGACTACGCCGCGCGCATGGGCCACTCGGTGATCGTCGGTGACAGCGCGGTGGGTACTGCCAACGGGCAGACCCTGCTCGGTGCCGAGGCCACCTCGAACCAGGCCAATTCGGTCGCACTGGGCTACCGCTCGGCCGCGCTGCGCGGTGCCCAGGCCAGCTACAGCGCCTATGGCCTCACTGCGCCGCAGGTCTCTGCCGGCGAAGTGTCGGTGGGTACCGCCGGTGGCGGTGAGCGCCAGATCACCAACGTCGCGGCGGGTAGTGTCAATACCGATGCGGTCAACGTGGCCCAGCTGAAGGGGGCCATCAGCCTGATCGATGATGTGGCGGCCGCTGCGGTGACCTATGACCTGGACGGTGCCGGCAACCCGAACTATCGCCGTGTCACGCTCGGCGCGGGCACCGGCACCACCACCATCGGTAACCTGGCTGGCGGTGCGGTCACGGCCGGCAGCCTGGAAGCAGTCAATGGTGGCCAGCTGGCGGCGACCAATGCTGCCATCGCCAGCTTCTTCGGCGGCCGCGCAGCCTTCGATCCTGCCAGTGGCGCGTTCACTGCGCCCCTGTTCGAGATCAGCACCATCTCCACCGGCGGCGCCATCGCCAAGGGCCTGTATGAGAACGCTACCGATGCCTTCGCCGCGGTCGATGGCTCGCTGGTCAACCTCAACACGCAGATCACCGACATCCGTAACGGTGGCACCAAGTACCTGCGGGTGAACTCGACCGGTACCGAGGCCCTGGCCAGCGGTGCCGACTCGATCGCAGTCGGCACCAACGCCCGCGCAACCGCCGCCAACAGCATCGCGGTCGGTGCCGGCAGCCTGGCCGATCGTGCCAACAGCGTGTCCATCGGTGCCGCCGGTGCCGAGCGTCAGGTCACCAACATGGCGGCCGGTACCGCAGCGACCGATGCAGTCAACCTGGGCCAGCTGCAGGCCTCGGAGCAGGGCGCCCTGCGCTATGACCTCAACGGCGACGGCAGCGTCAACTATGCCAGCGCCACGCTGGGCCAGGCTGGCACCGCCACCACGCTGCGCAACCTCGGCCCGGGCCAGGTCAGTGCCACCAGCAGCGAGGCCATCAACGGTGCCCAGCTGTTCGCCGCCAACCAGGCCGTGGCCACCCACCTCGGAGGTGGTGCAGCGGTCAATGCCAGCGGTGTGCTGACCGCACCGACCTACGCGATCAACAACGTCGCCGCCAACGGCACCGTCACCAAGGGCAGCTACAACGACGTCGGTACCGCCTTCGATGCCGTCAGCAACTCGCTGGCCAACGTCGCCGACCAGACCGGCGAGATCGACAAGCTGGCCGTGAAGTACGACGTCGACGGCAGCGGCAACGTGCTCAACAGCGTGACGCTGACGGGCACCGGCACCGGCGCGGTGAAGATCACCAACGTCGCCGCCGGCAGCATCCTGGCCGGCAGCAGCGATGCCATCACCGGCGACCAGCTGTTCAACACCAACAGCACCATCGCCAACTACTTCGGTGGCACCACCGCGTACAACGGCACCACCAATGTGTGGACCGCGCCGAAGTTCAGCATCTCCAGCATCGCCACCGACGGCACGTTTACCAGCGGCGACTACAACAACGTCACCGCCGCCTTCACTGCGGTGGACGGCTCGCTGAAGGTCCTCAACCAGCGCATCACCAACGGCGGCGGTGGCAGCGCCTACCTGGCGGTGAACTCGACCGCAGCGGCTGCATCGGCTGCCGGCGCGGAAGCGGTGGCTGTCGGCCCGCAGGCCAGTGCGGCCGGTGCCAACAGCGTGGCGGTCGGCAACGGTGCCAGCGCCAGTGCAGGCAACAGCGTCGCCCTGGGTGCCGGTTCGGTGGCCAGCGTTGGTGCGCAGAGCGGCTACACCGGTGCCTACGGCCAGACCGGCGCCAGCAACTCGGCCGGTGAGGTCTCGGTCGGCAGCACCGGCAGCGAGCGCAAGATCACCCACGTTGCCGATGGCTCCGACACCTACGACGCAACCAATGTCGGCCAGCTGAAGAATGGTGTGAACTACGCCATCGATGAGTCGAAGAAGTACACCGACCAGAAGATCCAGAACATCACCAACGTGGCCGGCAGCTTCCGCGCCAACAACACCAACAACCTGGCCGATCCGTCCGCCAGCGGTGCCAACTCGGCCGCCGGTGGTGCAGGCTCCACCGCCGCCGGTGCCAACTCGACCGCGCTGGGCAATGGTTCGCAGGCGCAGGCCGACAACTCGGTGGCGCTGGGGGCGGGTTCGGTGGCGAACCGGGCCAACACGGTCTCGGTCGGTGCCAGCGGCGCCGAACGCCAGGTCGTCAACGTGGCTGACGGTTCGCAGGCCACCGATGCGGTCAACGTGCGCCAGCTGCAGGCCTCGCAGCAGGGCACGATCCGCTACGACACCACGGTGAACGGTGCGACCAACTACAACAGTGTCACGCTGGGCAGCACCAACAGCGGCCCGACCACGGTGCGCAACGTCGCCGCCGGCACCGCCGGTACCGACGCAGTCAACGTGGACCAGCTGAAGTCGGGCATGGCGCAGACCCTGGACTGGTCGAAGGCCTACACCGACGAGCGCATGGGGGGCTTCGAGCGCGACCTGCGCAAGACCGACAACCGCGCCTCGGCCGGTATCGCTTCGGCGATGGCCACCGCAGCCCTGCCGCAGCCCAGCGAAGCGGGCCGCAGCATGGCCTCGGTCGCTGCCGGCAGCTACAACGGCGAGTCGGGCGTGGCGGTCGGTATCTCCGGTGTCTCCGAGGGAGGGCGCTGGATCTACAAGTTCAGCGGCTCCACCAACAGCCGTGGCGAGGCCGGTGTGGCCGTGGGTGCCGGCATCCAGTGGTGATCCCCGCCGCCGGGCCGCACGCGCGGCCCGGCATCGCGGAAACGTCCATAGGGGGAATGACATGAAACAGCATCGCATCGCCCGCACCGGCCAGATGGCCGCAGTGCTGGGCCTGGTCCTGGGAATGGGCCTGCTGGCCGCCTGTCGCAGCCATGCGCCGGCCGCCGAGGGTCCTGCCGAAACCACCGCCGTGCAGTTCCCGGAGGCTTCGAAGGCCTCGTTGAAGGAAGGCATCTATCCCGACGTCGCCGACCTGCGCCGCTTCGCGCCGGGCATGAGCAAGCGCCAGCTGTATACCTTGCTGGGCACGCCGCACTTCAACGAAGGCATGTGGGGCGTGCGCGAGTGGAACTACCTGTTCAACTTCCGCACTGCGCAGGGCGCGGAGTATTTCACCTGCCAGTTCCAGGTGCGCTTCGACAGCAAGGGCATCGCCCAAGGGGGCTACTGGAAGCCGGAATCGTGCGCGGCGGTGCTGGAACCGCCGCGGCCGCCAGCGCCGCCAGCACCGGCACCGTTGCCGGAGCAGCCGCTGCGGTTGTCGGCGGATGCGCTGTTCGGGTTCGACAGCGCGGTGCTCAGTGCCGAAGGCCAGCAGGCCATACAGGGCGTGCTGGCGCAGGTGCGCGAGGCCAGTCAGGTGCAGTCGATCCGGGTGACCGGGTACACCGACCGTATCGGCAGTGCCAGCTACAACCAGACCCTGTCGCAGCGGCGTGCCGAGGCCGTGCGCAGCGCGCTGGTGCAGGGTGGGGTGCCTGCGGCCAGCATCAGCGCCGAAGGGCGGGGCGCAGCCGAGCCGATCGTGCAGTGCGAGCAGCGCAACCGTCGCGAGCTGATCGCCTGCCTGGCGCCGAACCGGCGTGTGCAGATTGCTGGAATGGCCCAGCCGCGCTGAGAGTCCAACACCGGGGTCATGCCCCGGTATCCCGAGTCCCCCCTGACCGTCGGCAGGACGTGGTTACGTCTCCCCCGTTGACCATGCCTGCCGGCGGCTCAGGTTTTCCATGGTGCACGCGATGAACGCCCAATTCCTGCCTCTTTCCATGAAGACGGAAGCCACATTGAGTGTGTACGGCCAGCTCGGCAACCATGCGGTGGTGCGCATTCCCGGGCGGCGCCTGCCGGGCTTGATCCTGCAGGCAGACACCGTGGCCGGCTTCCTTGCCCAGCTGCAGGAAGCCCAGGCCTGCCTGCGCAGTGGTCGCGCACAGCGCACCGACGCCGAACTGGACATGCTCATCGACGTGTTGCAGCAGTGGTATGCGCTGATCGAATCGCGCCTGGCCGACGCCGGCGAGGCACTGTAGAAGAAAAAGGGGACGGAGGGGATTAAGTCGTTCCCGGCACGGCAGGGACATGGACGACTTAATCCCCTCCGTCCCCTTTTCTGTGTCATGCGCGTGCGCGGATCAACCAGCAGGCAGCATCCACGCGGACCCGATCGCCGTCGATGAATGGTGTGAATGCTGCCAGCGCCTGGTCGCGCAGCCCAGCGGCCTCCGCTTCGGGCAGCGCCCGCAGCGCCTGGCCCACCGGGCCCAGCTGGCCGACGTAGGTCGGCAGCTCATCGCGTGCGATCGAACACGGAAGGTCCACCGCAACCACCTCCACATCCTTCCAGCCGGCAGCCTGCAACAGGCGCTGCACGCGTTGGCCATCTGCGAAGGCGAACTGTCCCGGGGCACCGGGTACGCGCGGCGGAAGCTCAAGCGCATCGCCGACCGCGCGCTCGGCCGTGGTCATGAATGGATTCTCGTCAGCGCTGCGCCAGGCAATGAAACGCAGGCCGGCACCGGGCCGCGTGGCGCGGTGCAGGTTGGCGAAGGCCGCACCGGTATCCTCGAAGAACATCACCCCCAACCGCGACTGGATCCAGTCGAAGTGCGCGGAAGGCAGAGGGTGCCGTTGCGCGTCGGCAAGGATGAAGTCAGCGTCCAGCCCCGCCGTTTCTGCCCGTTCGCGCGCCATTGCCAGCATCGGTGCGGAGATATCCAGGCCGGTGCAGTGGGCGGCCGGGCGTGCCGCACCGGCGGCAAGCAGGCTTGCGCCCGTGCCGCATCCGATGTCGAGCAGTTGCGTGACGGTTTCTGGCAACTCGGCGACCAGCAGGTCGGCCATCGGCTGGAACAGGCCATCGAGGATGGCCTGCTGGGCGACCCAGATCTGGCCGCCGGGGCCGTTCCAGAGGGTGTTCTGATCAACGGGGGATGGGCTGGCCATGGTCTTGCCTTGTCGGGAAGTGGCCCATAGGTTGCTGCTTGAAGACGACTTGAGGTCAAGCCCATGCGTGAACTGGATATCGGCGAGGTGGTCAAGCGCAGTGGCGTGCCGGCCTCGACCCTGCGCTACTACGAACAGCTGGGGCTGCTGCAGGCACTTGGGCGTCGCGGCCTGCGCCGGCAGTATGACGAGCAGGTGCTGGAACGGCTGGCGCTGATCGGTCTCGGCCAGGCGGCCGGGATGTCACTGCAGCAGATCGGGGCATCGCTGCCGCCGCAGCGTGGATGTATCTCCCTGGATCGTGAGGCGCTGCTGGCGCAGGCTGATGTGCTGCAGAGGCAGATCACCCAGCTGCAGCGGGTGCGCCGGCACCTGCAGCGCGCGGCGGCCTGCCCGGAAGCGCAGGATGCGCGGCAGTGCGGTTCATTCCGCAAGCTGCTGCGGGCGCAGCAGCGCATGGCGGGTGGGTGAGTTGCCGGAACCGGCTCAATCGCGGGTGCTGACTTCCCAGGTGGCATGCAGAACGCCCGGCACGTGCTCCATCCGCGCCAGCACCACGTCCAGCTCATCGGCACTGACGGCCGTACTGACCAGCACCGCGATCACATCGGTGGGTGCATCGGCATGCTCGACCACCTGCACATCACCGACCGGATACTGCGCTGCTTCCAGCGCGTCGACCAACCGCTCGCGCACGCGCGGCACGGCTTCGGCATCCACGCTCAGGCGCACTTCGTAGGTCGCCTCGGTGGCGGTCTCATTGATCGGAATGCGGTTGATCGCATTCACCAGCGGCCGCAGCAGGGTGTTTCCGGCGATGATCAGCACGGTCAGCAGCACGCCTTCGGCCAGCATGTCCGCGCCGGTGCAGCTGCCCACCGCCGCAGAGCACCACAGGGTGGCGGCGGTGTTCAGGCCGCGCACGTTCATGCCTTCCTTCATGATCACGCCCGCGCCGAGGAAGCCGACGCCGGAGACCACGTAGGAGATCACCCGCACCGCCTCGGCGCTGCCGGCGATGCGCATGCCCAGGTCGACGAAGGCGGCCGCGCCCACGGCCACCAGCACGTTGGTGCGCAGGCCGGCGGTGCGCTGCCGGTACTGGCGTTCGGCGCCGATCAGCGTGCCCAGTACGAAAGCGGCCAGCAGGCTGACCACGGTGTCGGCGAAGGGACCGGCCTGGAAGGTCTCAATAAAGCGCATGGCCGGAGTCTACCCCGGTCGTGTGACGGTAGATCCATGCCATGCGTGGATACCCGGATGGGCCACAAACGACTTAATCCCCTTTTTCGGGATCAGTCGGTATCGTCGACGCGCTCGCCCATCAGCTCGCGCTGGCGCTTGTCCAGTTCTTCGGCGTAGCGCTTGCGCACGAAGGCTTCGGAGACGACGCCCAATACCTGGCCGTCGGCAGCCACCACCGCCAGCTCGTCGGCCTGGGTCTGGTCGAAGCGCTGCATCACGCTGACCACGTCGGAGGACGGTGCCAGCGAGACGTCACGGTTCTCGGCCAGTTCGCCGATCAGGGTTTCCGGCTTCACGCCATCGCCGTAGACCCGTGGAATCTGCACGATGCCGGCATAGTGGCCCTCGCTGTCGATCAGGATCACCCGGGTGCCCGAGCCCAGCGGGAAGCGCTGGCGGAACGCGGCGGCATCGAGATCGGCCGGGGCGGTCGCCACGCCCTTGCGCATCAGCCGGCCGGCGTTGAGGTTCTGCACCCAGCCCACGTCGCGGGCGCTCTTGATGGTCTCGCCGCGCAGGTGCATGCGCCAGGTCGAGAACGAGTAGCCGAACCACTGCCGCACCAGCGTGCTGGACACCAGTACCGCGCTCATCACCACGCTGGTCAGCAGGAAATCGTGCGTGCCTTCCAGCACCAGCATGGCCATGGTCATCGGCGCGCCAACGACGGCGGCGGCCAGTGCGGCCATGCCGGCCAGCGCGGCCGAGGTGGCGTCGATCACCGGAACGCCGGTGGCCATGCCCAGCAGTCCAGCGAACAGCGCGCCGACCAGGGTGCCCATGAACAGCGAGGCGAAGAACAGTCCGCCACGGAAGCCGAAGCCGAGCGAGATGCCCGAGGCCAGGCACTTCAGGGTCAACAGGCCGCCGATCCAGATCAGCGGCAGGTGCGTGGTCAGGTCCAGATGCAGGGCGCCGTGGCCGGACGACAGTACCTGCGGGCTGGCCAGTGCCAGTGGAATCAGCAGCAGTCCACCCACCACCGGCCGTCCCCACGCGGGCAGGGGGCTGCGCTTGACCGTGCCTTCGATCGAGGCGATCAGCCGCATGATGGCGATGCCGACCATCGCGCAGCAGCAGCCGAGCAGGCCGTAGATCGCGTAGTCGGCGGCGCGCACGTCGATGGTCGAGGCCGCTGGCAGTAGATAGGCTTCGATGCCGGCCTGGTCGGCCACGAACGCGCCGGCCAGCGCTGCGACGGCCACCGGTGCCAGCGCAGCGGGGGTGTAGGCGCCGATGACGATCTCGAAGGCGTAGAACGCACCGGCCAGCGGCGCACCAAACGCAGCGGCGATGGCACCGGCGGCACCGGCACCGACCAGGATGCGCACGTCGTTGCGACGCAGGCGCATCACCCTGCCCAGTTGCGAGCCGCTGCCCGCGCCCATCTGCGTATACGAAGCCTCAAGGCCGACCGACGCGCCGCAGCCGTTGGACAGCAGGGTCTGGGTCAGCACGATCAGGTTGTCGCGCATCGACATGCGGCCGCCGTGCAGCGCATTGGCTTCCACCGCATCGAGCAGTGGCCGTTTCAGTCGCGTCGCCGCCAGGCTGACCAGGCCGACCAGCAGCCCGCCCAGTGGCAGCACCAGTAGCGCGGTCCAGGTCAGCGAGGGCAGGGAGCTCAGCCGCATGCCGTCGTCCAGCCCATACAACGTGCCCTGCAGCCAGCGCGCGATGCCCGACTGCAGCAGGGTCAGGTAGCCGGCGATCAGGCCAACCAGCAGCGCCAGCGCGATGAACCACAGGTCGCTGCCGCGCAGCCGCAGGCGCAGGCCCTGGAAGGCCAGATGCAGGCGCGATGGCGAAACGGGCGAAGACATGGTGGCGGCATGATACGCCGCCACCGTGAGCGCCACCGTCACCGCATCGGGCGGCTACCGGCTCAGAAGCGGTAGCGGCCCTGCACGTAGAAGGTGCGCGGCGCGGCCACCATGCGGCCGGCGTTGCCATCGACATTGCGGGTGTACCAGCGCTTGTCGGCCAGGTTGTTCACGCCCAGCGCGATCTCGCTGTCACCCAGCCCCGGCACCTGCCAGGCCACCTGGGCATTCCACAGGCGTACGCCCGGCACGCGTCCCACGCGCGCGTCAGCGCTCTCGGCCCAGGTGTTGGCGGCGTCGGAGAACTGGCCGCTCTGGTGGGTGCTGGAGACGTTGAAGGTCCAGCCGGCCAGCGCGTAGCGGGCGCCGATGCTGTCGGTGTCGCGCGAGTAGAACGGCACGTCCAGGCCGCGGTTGTCACCGGACTGCTGGATCGCCTTGGTCCAGGTGTAGTTGGCGTACAGCTCCAGCCCGGCCAGCGCGCTATCCTCGGCGAAGTGGTACTCCAGTGCGCTCTCCACACCCTTGTGGTCGGTGGCACCAATGTTCTGGAAGGTGGGCGGGGTGATGCCCGGCACCTGCAGGATCTGGTTGTCGAAGCGCATCTTGAACACGGTCACTTCCGCGCGCAGTGCCCCATCCTGCCAGCGTGCGCCCAGCTCGGTGGTCTTGGCCACTTCCGGGTTCAGCGGATTGCTGGCGGTCTGCGAATTGAGCTGGATGTTCTGTACCGGTCCGAACGAGGTGGTGTAGTTGCCGAACACGGTCAGCTGCGGAGTCAGCAGGTAGGCGATGTTGATCGAGGGCAGGGCCTTGTCGTTGCGGCTGCTGAAGGTCGCCGTGCCTCCGGCCTGGCGGCGGTCCATGTCGATCCATTCCATGCGCACGCCGGGCGTGATCCGCCACTGGCCGATCGCAATGCGGTCGTCGATGTAGAAGGCGTGCGCGTCGGTGGCGTTGTCGAAGCGGGTGGTGGCACTGGCCGCGCCGGTGCGGCGGGCGACGGTGTAGCTGCGGTCGTTGCCGCGCTCGCGCAGGAAGCGGTAGCCGGCGGTGATGTCATGCACCGCGCTGCCCCAGTGCAGGCGCTGGGTATAGCGCGGCTCGATGCCGAGCACGCGGTAGTCGCGCGGCTGCACGGTCAGCTGGGTGTTGGCGGCGTTGATCAGCGAGCTGGCACGGGTGCTCTCGTTGTAATAGGCCAGCACCTCGAACTCGCTGTTGGCCGACAGCGTGTTGGTGTAGCCCAGGTCGATGCCGGTGCGGTGGCCCTTCCAGAAATCGGTCGGCCGGGTGTTCTGGAACGGATCGGCCTCGTACTGCGCACGGGTCAGGCCGCCCGGCGTCAGCGAGCGTACGTCGTAGTAGGACAGCTTGGCACGCAGCTCCTGCTGTTCGTCGATGGCGTAGGCGAACTTCAGCGCGAGATCGTTGAAGCGGTCATCGCTGCCCTGGCGCCAGCCGCGACCATCCTGGCCGGAGTAGAGCAGGGCGGCGCCCAAGCCGTTGTCGCCGGTGCCGCCGAGGAAGGCGTTGTACTGGGCGCTGTCGCCGCCGCCATGGTCGTAGGCGGTGTAGCGCACGCCGGCTTCGCCGTGCAGGCCGGCCTCGGTGGGAATGCCGCGGGTGCTGAAGTTGATGATGCCACCGACGTTCTGCGGCCCGTAGCGCACCGCGCCGCCGCCGCGCACCACGTCGATCGACTCGATGTTGGACAGGCTGGTCGGCGCGAACGACAGCTGTGGCTGGCCATACGGCGCCACCGCCAGCGGCACGCCGTCCAACAGGACGGTCGAGCGCGGCGAGTAGCGCCCGGTGAGGCCGCGCACGCCGATGTTCAGCGACACCGAACTGCCAGCGGTGCCGGAGTTGTCGGTGACCTGCACACCGGGGATGCGGCGCATGGCATCGCCGAGGCTGGCCGCGCCGCTGGCCTCGATGCGCTGGCGGTCAACCACGGTGCGCGCGCCGGCGAAGCGCTTCACGCTGTCATGCAGGCCGGTGCCCAGCCAGCTGCCGGAGACCTGGATGCTGTCCAGCGTGGTGGCGCCATCCTGGGCGAAGGCGGTGGTGGCCGGGAGCAGGCACAGGGCAAGGGCGGCGGCCAGCGGCAGGCGGGCCGGTTGCAGGGCAGGGATGGGCATCGGTGCGAGCTGTGGAAGGCGGTAAATGAGAATTATTGCTGATTCCATTCGCCAATGGAATGCGCCGCCGGTTCACGCTGTTCCCCCGGTGGTAGAGTGGGCGATTGCTTCCTGACTCGCTGAGATCTGCCATGTCCCAAGCCGCCTTCTACCCCGTCGGAACCCCTGGCCAGCCGTGGGGAGCGGCGGAACGGGAGGTGTGGCGTGGCCGCCAGCAGCGCCTGCGTCGCTATGACGAGGAGGTGCTGCCCCGCATCGAGGCGCTGGCTTCGCGCTTCGACAAGGTGGCCTATGGCCAGCTCGACTACGCTGGCGAGACCTACACTCTGTTCGCCCTGCGCAGCCGCGATTGGAACCCGGCGCTGCCGGCTGCCCTGGTTACCGGTGGCGTGCACGGTTATGAGACCAGCGGCGTGATGGGCGCGCTGGAATTCCTCGAAAGGCACGCCGCCGACTACGCCGGCAAGGCCAATCTGCTGGTGGCACCGTGCGTGAATCCGTGGGGCTTCGAGCGCATCAACCGCTGGAACTTCGATGCGATCGACCCGAACCGCAATTTCCGCGCCGATGGCCCGGCCGGCGAGTCGACCGCGCTGATCGAGCTGATCGCACCGATCAAGGACCAGTTCGTGCTGCACATCGACCTGCACGAGACTACCGACAGCGACGAGAGTGAGTTCCGCCCGGCGTTGGCCGCGCGTGACGGCAAGCCGTTCGAGCCGGGCCTGATTCCGGATGGCTTCTATCTGGTGGACGACAGCGAGAACCCACAACCGGCCTTCCAGCAGGCGGTGATTGCCGCGGTGGAGAAGGTCACCCACATCGCGCCGGCCGACGACAAGGGCGAGATCATCGGTTCGCCGGTGGTCGCTCACGGCGTGATCGAGTACCCGCTGGTGAAGCTGGGCCTGTGTGCCGGCATCACCGGTGCGACCTACACCACCACCACCGAGGTCTACCCGGACAGCCCGCGGGCGACCCCGCAGCAGTGCAACGACGCCCAGGTGGCAGCGGTGTGCGCGTCGCTGGATTACGCGCTCGCCCATCGTTGATGGAAAAGGGGACGGAGGGGATCAAGTCGTTTGCGGCACAAACGACTTGATCCCCTCCGTCCCTTTTTCGGTTCACCCCAACGCGTCGGCCCACCACAGCGCCGCCGGCCCCGGCGGCGTGTCGCGGCGCCACAGCAGGTCGCTGTGGATGCGTCGTGGCCAGCCGGGCAGAGTCAGTTCCACCAGCTGCCCGCGGTCGTAGCGCTGTACCAGCGCGCGTGGCAGCTCGGCCCAGCCGATGCCGTCCTCGGCCATCTCCATCACCATCAGGTAGTCGGTGGCGGTCCACGCCAGCCCGGTAACCGCCCGCGCATGGTCGACCTCCGCGCTCAATCGCACCTGCCGGTACCGTGCCAGCTGGGAAGCTGCGCGACGGCCGGCGTCGGCCAGCGGATGGTCGTGCGCCACATACACCGACAGCTCGCTGTGATGGGCCAATGGCCGTGCCACCAGACCATCCGGATAGCTTTCCTGGCGCGGCAGCAGGCCCAGCGCGGCGCGACCACTGCCGACCAGTTCCAGCACGTCTTCGCCTTCGGCATCCAGCCATTCCAGTTCGATCTCGGGGAACGCTTCGGCAAAGCGCTGCAACACGCGCTGCTCCGGATCGAGCTGATACACGTCGGAGAACACCACGGTCAGCCGCGCTTCGACCGGGGCGGCCAGCCGCACGCTCAACTGCTGCAGGCGGGTATCGGCGGCGAGGATTTCCTGGGCATGGCCGAGCACCTGGCGCCCGGCTTCGGTCAGCTGCGGGTAGCGTCCACTGCGGTCGAACAGGCTGACGCCCAGGTCCGCCTCCAGGTGGGCGATGGCGGTGCTGACCGTTGATTGGGTCTTGCGCAGGCGACGCGCCGCCGCCGAGAACGATCCGAGCGCGGCCGCTTCGACGAACGCCTGCAGGGATTCAGGGGAATAGGGCATTGATCCATCGCTCCTGTCGATGGTATCCATTTTGAATAGACCGTAAAAGACGATGATACTGTCCGCCGTCGCCCCTGTCTGCGGGGCATCCACGCATGGCGTGGATCTACTGAGGGCGGGGCGCTGTCCGCGTCCCGCAAGGAGTTTCACATGTCCCGTACTGTTCCCGCCCGTGGCGCGCTGGTCGCCTGGGCCTGCCTGACCGTGGCGATCGTTGCCGAAGTGGTCGGCACCTCGTTCATGGCCCATGCCGCCCGCGATGGTGGCTGGACCGGCTACCTGATCATGGCCGGCGCGTTGGCGCTGTCCTACTTCTTCCTTGCTCAGTCGGTGCGCCGCATCGCCGTGGGTGTGGCCTACGCAGTCTGGGAAGGCCTGGGCCTGACCCTGCTGACCGTGGTCGGCCTCACCGTGTTTGGCGAGAGCCTGTCGCTGCAGCAGCTGGCCGGCCTCGTGCTGGCGGTGGTCGGCATCGTCTGTGTCACCCTCGGGGAGGCGCACTGATGAATACCCTGGCTCTGTTTTTCGTGATCTGTTCTGCGCTGATCGACGTTGCCGCCAACATGATGGTGGCCAAGTCGGAGGGCTTCCGCCGCTGGCGCTGGGGCGTCGGCGCGGTCGTCATGGTCTGGATCGCCTTCGCCCTGCTGGGCCAGGCGGTGCGCTACATGGACCTGGCCACCGCCTATGCGATGTGGGGTGCAATCGGCGTGATCGGTACCGCCACTTGCGGCCGCCTGCTGTTCGGCAACCGCCTGCGCCCGATCGGCTGGATCGGCATCGCGCTGGTCACTGTTGCGGTGCTGCTGCTCAGCACCGCGAAGTAACGCGTTGTTGTGCCAACCAAGGTTGGCACCTACGCGTGCTGAGTTGCTGTGCCAACCCGGGTTGGTACCTGTCAGAGCGTGAGCCGCCGCATGCAGACGCCCCGGGGATGATCTCCCCGGGGCGTTGCGGTTTCTGCAGCGGTCAGAAGCGTGCGGTGAAGTTCAATCGCGTGGTACGGCCCGGGCCGGGCATCAGGCTCATCGCCAGCGTGTCCATGTAGTAGGTGTTGCGCAGGTTGCTGACCACCAGTTCCACTTCGGCCTTCGGGGTGAACTGCCAGCGCGCATAGAAGTCGTAGATCGCGGTGGGCAGGTAGATGTTCTGCAACCCGGTCGAGCCGGTGGTATTCCAGGGCTTGTCCAGTTCGTGGGTGGGGCCGCTGTTGTAGGTGCGGCGGATGCCGGTATCCAGCCGCTTGTCGAACAGGCGGAAGCCCAGCGTGCTGTGGATCGAGTACTTCGGCGGATTCTGTGCGTTGACAAACGAGGTACCGAAGCCGCCATCCACGCAATCCGGCGTGGTGTCCAGCTTGCTCCACTTCGCATAGGGGTCTTCACGCAGGCGCTTGGCGGTGGCCGCGTCGCAGGTGCGCGCGCGCTGGTAGTAGCTGGCCGACAGGTCCAGGTAGGCGATGCCGGCGTCATAGCCGGACTGCAGCTCGTAGCCGGATACCGTGTAGTTGTCCACGTTGTCGACATAGAACGCCCAGTTGCTGGAGTCGAAGCGACGGGTGATCGCGTTGTCGATATCGTTCTTGAACCAGGCCACCTTGAACGCCAGGCGGTCGCCATCGCGCCACAGGTCCTGCTTGAGCAGGCTGAAGCCGATGTCCCAGGAACGGTTCTTCTCCGGCTTCAGGTCGGCCACCGGTGCCGAGGTGCTGTTGCCCAGCGTCGATTCGAACAGACTGGGCATCTTCCAGCCCTGCGCGTACTTCACGTAGAAGAACATGTCCTGGTCGAGGTTGAAGCGGGCCTCTGCGTACGGCGCAAAGCCGTGGCCGGAACGGCGGATCGCCGGCTTGTAGCCCCAGGCGGTGGGAATCTGCTTGGTATAGAAACCGTTGGCGCCGCGCGGGTCGGGGATGAAGCCATCGAAGTCGTAGCTCTGGCCCAGCGTGCTGTCGCCGTAGGGCGTAGCGCGCAGCGAGTCGTAGGTGTACTTGCCCTGTGCATCCGGGTACCACTCCTTGTACCAGCCCGGCAGCAGCTGGCCGCCCTTGCTCAGGCGCGCGAAGGTGTAGCGCAGGTCGCGCGATTCGCTGACGAAGGCCACGCGGTTGCGGTCACGGGTGCGGTAGTCGATGAAGCGACCGCCAGCGGTCAGCGACAGCCAGTCCCACGGCTGCCATTGCAGCGAGGCGACAACGCTGGCTTCGCGCCGCGTGCCGGAGCGCAGGTAGCGGTTGTTGTTGTAGTCCACCGGCAGCACGGGCGAGTTCGGTGCGGTGTCCTCATGCTGGAACGCAGCGCCGTAGCGCAGCGTCCAGTCGCCCAGGCTGTTGCTGAAGCGGGTGGTGTTGCTGCTGTCCACGCCCCAGCGCCGGGTCTTCACGTCCGACTGCAGGCCCGGGCCATAGGTTTCCCCCAGCGTGTCCGGCATCTGGTCGTTGGGTACGTCCTTGAACAGCGGCGTGTTGGCGATATTGCTGTTGAACATGCGGCTGGTGGCGGTGGTGAACCACAGCGTGCTGCTCAGGTCCAGCCACGGATGTGCCTCGGGCCGGTAGCGGTGGCGCAGCGAGGTGGCATTGAGCCGCATTTTCCCCGGCTCGAACTGGAACATGGTGTTGGCCTTGTCCACGTAGGTCACCCATTCGTTGGACTCACCGACACGGCCGATCGCCGAGGGCATGATCTCGCCGAAGCTGGAGTTGAAGTAGCGGTGGCTCAGCTCAAGCCGCTGGTCGGGGTTGGGCGTCCAGGTGAATTTCAGCAGCGCCGATTCGTTGTCGGTGTGCGTGTTCAGCACTTCATCACCCGAGTGGTACATGTCCGAGACCGCCTGGCTGGACATGCCGGTACCGCCGCTGGACAGGTGCTGGTCGTCGTAGCGGTGCGCGCCGTTGCTGCCGGCGAAGTAGTTGCCCTGGCGACGCCGTGCGTAGGCCGCCACCAGCTGCCAGTCATCGCCGCGCTGGGCGAAGGCCACGCTGCCGTTCCAGTCGCGCGGGTCACGCAGGCTGTTGCGGTTGTCGCTGCCGCGCGCGATCTGCTTGAAGGTACGGGTGCGGTCGATGCTGTTGTCGGCCACGCCACCGCGCACGCGCAGTCCCCAGGCCTCGCCCTCGTCGAGGATGTCATCGATGTTCAGCGTCTCCATGTAGACCACGCCGCCGATCGCGCTGGCGGCGTTGGCGGCCAGGCTCGGCCCCTTCTCGATGCTGATCGCGCTGATCAGGTCCGGGTCGAGGTAGCTGCGCTGCTGCACACCGGCATAGCCGCGGTACACGTCGATGGCCTGCTGGCCGCCGTCGATGATCACCGGCACCCGGTTCTGGCCCTGCAGGCCGCGGATGTTCACGTCCAGCGCACCACCGTTGCGTACGTCTCCGGTGTGTACGCCGACTGCGCCGGCCAGCACATCGCCGATCGACTGGCCGCGGAAGCGTTCCAGCTGCTGGTGGTCCAGATGCACGCGCGAGCCGCTGTCGCGGTATACGGCATCGGCATCGGCCAAGCCCCACGGCGAAGCACCTTCGCTGGCCTGGCCGGCTACGCGCAGGGTGCCGATCTGGCGCACACCAGCATCGGTGGCGGGGGCGGCCTGCAGCACCACGCCGCTGGCATCACGCTGGAACGACAGGCCGGTGCCGGCCAGCAGCTGCGCCAGCGCGGCCTCGGTGTTGAGCGAGGCCTGCACGCCGCTGCTGTGGCGGCCGCGGGTCAGGCGCGCATCGGTGGCGATGGACAGGCCGGACTGCTGGCCGAACGTGGTCAAGGCTTGGTCGAGCGGTCCGGCCGGGATCTGCCAGCGAACGGCAGCGGCGGCATCCTGTGCGTGGGCGGCCGCCGGCAACAGGCACGGCGTGGCCAGGGCCAGGCACAGCGCGATGGCAAGCGGGCGAGGGGAAGGGCAGGGTCGTTTCATGGGGGCGGCAACATCCGCAAGGGGTTCCCTTGTAGGGCCCGCCGAGCGCGCACAAAGGGAACCGCGATTTCAACGCGGACGCACAACGGTCCACCACGGCCAACGCTGCTCGATGCGGATCGGCAGGGCGCGCGCCAGCAGTTTCAGGGCCTGCAGGCTGTCCAGGCGCGGCAATACCGCGGTGACATTCAATGCGGACAGTGCCGGATCACAGCCCAGATAGCCCTGATGGTGACGGGCCAGTTCGTCGATCACCCGGATCAACGGCGTGTCCTGCACCTGCAGGCGTCCGTCCTGCCAGTCGCCGCGCAGAGGATCGGCAGCGACCGTTGTGAGTCCCCCCATCGGTCCGATCTGCAGCGCACTTCCCGCAGGAACATCCAGCGCCGCACCGAACATCGGCAGGCACCGCACCACACCCTCGAACACGTCCAACCGGCCGTCCTGCGCTTCGCGGCCGACCGCGAAGCGGGTGCCGATCGGCTGCAGGCGCGCCCCGGGCACATGCACGGTCAGGGGCAGGCCGACGAATGCAGGGTGGTGGCCGGTCTGCAGCAGCAGTTCGCCGCGCAGCAGATGCAGGGCGCGGTGGCCGTTGCCGATGTCGACGGTCACTTCGCTGCCGGCGTTGAGCCACAACTGGCTGCCATCGGCCAACGTCCAATGACCGGTACGCCCGGCAGCGGTGCGGTGCGTGTGCAGGCGGCGCTGCGCCTGAAGCCCATGCAGGCCGAGCAGGGAGACCGCGCCGATGCCGAGGGCGCCACCGATGCCGCGCAGCGCCCGCCGCCGGCGAAGGCGCGCAGCATCAAGTGCCGTTGCGGCTGCCGGAGCCGACAGCGGGGCGAACGATTGCCAGACCGCCTCGACCCGTCGCCAGGCGTCGGCGTGATCAGCATCGGCCTGCAGCCAGGCGTGCCAGCGTTGCTGGTCGCCGTCGCTCCAGCCCTGTTGGCGCAGCGCGAACCATTCGGCAGCCTGTTCCAGCGCCGGGCCGGCCAATGCCGCGCTCATGCCGCCGCGTCGCCGGACAGGCGCAGGCAATGCAGCATCGCCTGCGCCATGTACTTCTTGACCATGCGCTCGGACACGCCCAGCTGCACGCCGATCTGTGCATAGCCAAGGCCGGACAGCCGCGCCAGCAGGAACGCGCGCCGTGGCCGCTCGGCGAGGCCGGACAGCATGTCGGCGACGGCGTGCAGCAGCTGCAATGCCTGTGTGCGCTCCTCGGCAGAAGGGTGCGCCGGCTCCGGTTGCGCGGCCAGCGCGGCCAGATAGGCGCGTTCCAGGTCCGCGCGCTGCCAGTGGTTGACCAGCAGGGCGTGCGCGATGGTGCTGAGATAGGCGCGCGGCAAGCGCAGTTCTGATGGATCGACACGACGGCTGAGCAGGCGCAGGAAGGTGTCCTGGGTCAGGTCGGCGGCGCAGTCGGCGTTGTGCGTGCGGCGGCGCAACCAGCCGAGCAGCCAGCCATGGTGTTCGCGGTAGAACCCCGCCAGCGCAGTGCTGGAGGCGGCGGGCACGGCCATCGGCATTGATCATTAATGAGAATGATTCCCATTATAGGGTGATCGAGCGGCGCGCGACAAACGTTGCGCGGGGCGCAGCGGGGGAGGTCGCCGGATTTGCGATGCCCGACGTGCTCGCCGACACTGCGGTTTTCCACAGGGAGTGCCCGCATGTTCAGCCACATCACCGTTGGAACGAACGACATGGACGCCGCGCATCGCTTCTACGATGCACTGTTCGGTGCGTTGGGCGCACGTCCGGGCGTCTTCGATGACAAGGGCCGTCTGGTGTATTTCAAGGATGGCCGTATGTTCATCGTCACCGCGCCGATCGACGGTCAGCCGGCATGCCACGCCAACGGCGGCACCATCGGCTTCACCCTCGACAGTGCTGAGGCCGTGCGTGGCTGGCAGGACGCCGGCGTGGCCCATGGCGGCACCGCCATCGAAGACCCGGCCGGCATCCGCAGCATGGCCGGGCGCCAGCTGTTCCTGGCCTACCTGCGCGACCCGGATGGCAACAAGCTGTGCGCGGTGCATGTGATGTCGTAATTGGACAGTACGCGCGTGGCCGCGTCGCAGGCAGTGCGCGCGGCTGTGCTCGCAGGCGTCTGCCGGCGCGCGCGTGATAACACGTAATGGTGGATCGGGCCTGTGACCGCTGGCCACAACTTCATGCTCTGTCCACTGCGGTTCAGCCACAATCGGTCGGCTAACCCTTTGATCTACCGGAGAACGCCGCCCCATGGATGTACTGGAGCCGCAACAATCCCCGGTGCGCACCCTTCGGCCTGTGTTCGCCTTCGCGGCGATCGTTGTCGTGGCGTTCGCGCTGTTCGTCAGCCTGTTCCCGCTGGGCGCAGGCCGCCTGCTGCTGAAGGCGCAGGACTGGGCCGCACTCAACGTCGGCTGGTACTACCTGCTGGCCATGACCCTGTACCTGGTGTTCGTGGTCGGCGTGGCGCTGTCCAAGTACGGTGGCATCAAGCTCGGTGCCGACCATGACGAACCGGAGTTCAGTTACCTCTCCTGGGCCGGCATGCTGTTCGCTGCAGGCATCAGCATCACCCTGTTCTTCTTCTGCGTTTCCGAGCCGCTGACCCACTACCTGCAGCCGCCGCAGGGCGATCCGGCGGCGGGCGAGGCCGGCGCGCGCCAGGCCATGCAGCTGCTGTTCCTGCATTGGGGACTGCATGGCTGGGGTGTGTTCGCGCTGGCGGCGATGGCGATGGCCTACTTCGCCTACCGCCACAACCTGCCGCTGGCACTGCGCTCGGCGCTGTACCCGCTGATCGGCAAGCGCATCAATGGCCCGATCGGTTACACCGTGGACGCGCTGGGCATCGTCGCCACCGTGTTCGGCATCGGCGCCGACATGGGCTTCGGCGTGCTGCACCTCAATGCCGGGCTGGCGCACCTGTTCAACATCCCGCATTCCAACCTGGTGCAGATCATGCTGGTGGTGGCGATGATGGGCGCGGCGGTGGCCGTGGCCGTCTCCGGCGTGGAGAAAGGCGTGCGCTGGATGGCCAACATCAACATGCTGCTGGCGATCGCGCTGGTGCTGTTCATGCTGTTTGCCGGGCCGACGCAGTACCTGTTCAGCACCTTGATGCAGAACCTGGGCGACTACCTCGGTAGCGTGGTCGGCAAGAGTTTCGATGTGTATGCCTACGGCGGCCGACCGGAATGGCTGGGCGGCTGGACGGTGTTCTACTGGGCCTGGTGGATCGGCTGGGCGCCCTTTGTCGGGCTGTTCATCGCGCGCATCTCGCGCGGCCGCACCATCCGCGAATTCGTGTTCGGCGTGCTGCTGATTCCGCTGGGCTTCACCCTGGCCTGGCTGTCGATCTTCGGCAACAGCGCGCTGGACCAGGTGCTGCACCACGGCCAGCAACAGTTGGCGCAGCTGGCGGTGGATGATCCACCGACCGTGCTGTATGCGCTGCTGGACGGCTACCCCTGGAGCCGCGCGGTGATCACGGTGACAGTGCTGGTCAGCTTCATCTTCTTCGTGACCTCGGCCGACTCGGGGGCGGTGGTGTTGTCCACGCTGTCCTCGCATGGCGGCGCACCCGAGGATGATGGTCCGCGTTGGCTGCGGGTGTTCTGGGGCACGGTGATCGCGGTGCTGACCGCGGGCCTGTTGCTGGCCGGCAGTATCGACGCACTGAAATCGGCGGTGGTGCTGGCGTCGTTGCCGTTCTCGGCGATCCTGTTGTTGATGATGTGGGGGCTGACCCGCGCCTTCAGTGACGAATCGCACCGCAAGCGCGCGCTGCAGTACCGGCCATCGCCGCTGATCGGCGACGATCGCCACCACCAGGGCTGGCGCCAGCGCCTGAGCCAGGCGATGCATTTCCCGGTGCGCGACCAGGTCTACCGCTTCATGGATGACACGGTGAAGCCGGCGATGGAAGCGGTGGCCGAGCAGCTGCGCGGGCAGGGCTGGGACGTGGCCACGCGCTTCGAGGCGGGCGACATGGAGTTGACGGTCAACCATGGCGAGCAGCAGGACTTCCTGTACCGGGTGATTCTGAGCGGTTACCTGACCCCGTCGTTCGCCGCACAGCAGCTGCGCAACCAGCGCTACTACCGCGCCGAGGTGCACCTGTTCGAAGGCAGCCAGGACTACGACCTGGTGGGCTACAGCCGCAAGCAGATCATCAACGACATCATCAGCCAGTACGAACGGCACCTGCAGTTCCTGCACCTGAGCCGGTGATGCGGTGGGGGCGGACCGTTGGTCCGCACCCCCTGTAGAGCCGAGCCCGCGCTCGGCTCCTCGGTGTCGGAAGAGCAGCCGAGCATGGCTCGGCTCTACAGTGGCAATCAGAACCTGTAACGAGCGCCCAGCGAGACGAACTGTCCGCGCAGGTTGTACTGGCTGATGTCGAAACCGTTGGAGCCACCGGCGGGGTCGAACGGCGGGTCCTTGTCGGTCAGGTTCAGCACCGACAGCGACAGCGTGGTGTTGGGAATACCTTCGTACGCTACGTACAGGTCCAGCTGGTGATACGGCTTGATGCGGTCGCGCAGGCCCGGGTTGCTGGTTGCCGTCGCCACACGCTGGTCGTAGCCACTCACGTACTGCAGGCTCAGCGTACTGCTCCAGTCGCCCACCGCCCAGTTCAACGAGGTGGTGCCGCGGGTACGCGGCAGCGCGCCGTGGCGGTTGTTGCCGGCGCCGTCATACGGTGCCTGCCCAGCCACCAGCGGCTGCTTGAAGCTGAGCAGGTGGGTCCAGCTGCCGGCCACGGTGAAGGTGCCCCAGCCCACGGTGCGGAAGGTGCGGTTGGCGTCCAGGTCCAGGCCCGAGGTGGTCAGTTCGCCCTGGTTGGCGTACTGGTTGGTGATGAACTGGATGCGTCCCTGCGCATCACGTTGCACGCGACCGGGGAACAGCGTCGGGTTGTCGACGATGAACTGCGCGCTGTCTGGCTTGACCAGGTTGTCCTGCTCGATGCGGTACCAGTCCAGGCCGATGCTGGTATCGGCATCCGGCGACCACACTGCACCCACGTTGAAGTTGCGCGAGCGCTCCGCCTTCAGATCCGGGTTGCCGGTGCGGATGTTGGTCACGCCACGGCTGCCGCCGGGCTGCAGCGGATCCAGCGGATCGATCACCGAGCCGTAGCTGACGGTCTGGCCCGGCGCGATCTCCGGCAGCGAGGGTGCGCGGAAGCCGCGCGAGAACGAGCCGCGCAGCAGCAGGCTGTCCAGCGGCTGCCAGCGCAGCGCCACCTTCGGCGAGAACGCCTTGCCGAAGTCATCGTAGTGATCGCCGCGACCGGCCACCTGCAGCTCCAACGTGCGGTGCAGCGGCACGCTCAGTTCGGCATAGGCGGCGCTGACCTGGCGCTCGCCATTGACCACGTTGATGGCCGGACGCAGTTCGGTGCCCGACAGCACCTGCGCACTGGTGCGCGCGTCCAGCGATTCCTTGCGGAACTCCGCACCCCAGGCAAAGCCGACCGTACCGGCGGGCATCTCCCACAGCGAGGTGGAGGCCTTCACGTTCAACGCGTGCAGCTTGTACCAGCCCGGACGCTTGGTCTGCAGGCGCAGTGCATCCAGCGCGCCCGGCGTGCTGGACGGGTTGAGGAAGTTGTAGCTGCCCTCGCGCAGGATCTGCTCGAACGCATAGCGATTGACGAAGTTGTCGACGTACTCGCGCTGTGCACTCTGCGAGGTCAGTGCCGCCACTTCCCAGTCCCAGCGTTCGCCGCTGCCGCGCACGCCCGCCAGGGCACGGTAGAACACCTGCGTGTTGTCCTTCAGGCGCGGGCCGAGGTCGAAGAAGGTGTACTCGAACGGCAGTGGCGTGCTGCCCGGGTTGTTGGGATGGCCGACCGGCAGCACCGCCGGCACGTCGATGAGCGTGCCGGTAGCCGGGTTGTAGGCACGCAGGCCAGGGCCAACGGTCAGCGGCGCACTGAAGATCTGGTCGGCTTTGTTGTGGCTGTACAGCACGTCGGCGAACGCTTCGACACTGTCATTGAAGCGGTAGGTCGCGCTCAACGACGCCTGCAGGCGCTCGGCGCCGGGCTGCAGGGTCTTGAACGGCTGCGCGTTGAAGGCGCAGGCCTGGCCGGGCAGGGTGCTGCCGAAATCGCTGTAGGGACGCAGCTGACTGCCATCCGGGCAGTTGGCGAACGGTTGCGGCGCGCGCGGGTTGGACAGCCAATTGCCACCGGCGGTGGACCAGCCGGCCAGGCGTCCGCCGGGCTTGTCGCGGAAATCGCCGCTGCGGGTATAGGCGCGCTGGTCGGCGTCGAGGCGATCACGCTTGAGCAGGTCCAGCCCGAACAGCACGTTCCAGCCCTGCTGCTCCAGGTCGCCGAAGCCGGCCAGCAGGTTGGCCTTGCGTTCGTCCAGGCCGCCCTGGGTGGCGGTACCGAAGCCGCCGCCGACTTCCACGCCCTGGAAGTTCTTGCGCAGGATGATGTTGATGACACCGGCGATGGCGTCGGAGCCATACACCGCCGAGGCGCCGTCCTTCAGCACTTCGATGCGTTCCACCGCGCTGATCGGCAGCGCGTTGAGGTCGACGAAGGTGTCCTGGGTATTGAGCGCGAAGCCGAAGTTGGACACGCGGTAGCCGTTGACCAGCACCAGTGTGTTCTTCGGCGACAGGCCACGCAGGCCGATCGAGGCCGAGCCGGCGGCGAAGCTGCCGGTGTACTGCTCGTCGAAGCTGTTGCCGGCATTGGCCGACAGGTTGCGCAGCACGTCGGTGAGGGTGGAGCGGCCGGTCTGCTCGATCTGTTCACGGCTGACGATCTGCACCGGGTTGGGCCCGGCGGTATCGCTGCGCTTGATGTTGGAACCGGTCACCAGCACGGTGCCGAGGGTGGTGCTGTCCTTGCCGGTGTCGGCGGATTCAGCGGCACCGGCAGCGCCGGCGGTGAGGCCCAGCGCGATCGCGCCGGCAAGCAGGTTCAGGGTGGTGCGGTACATGGAAGCGACAACGCCGAACGGGGGAGGAGCCGTCAGTACCGCATGTAGGTACATGCGCCTTCCAATGACGAAAGCGCATTCAGTTATACATCACAGGTTCTTAACGAACGGTGCGAGGAGTGCAGAGCATTGGTGCGCACGCTGCTGTAGAGCCGAGCCTACGCTCGGCTCCGCGCACTGACCGGAAGCAGCCGAGCGTGGCTCGGCTCTACAGAAGGCAATGCCAGCCCATCAAGGCCGCAGCAGCACCTTGCCGTTGCGGCCCGAACCGGCCCCGGCCTTCGCCGCCTGGGCGATGTCGTCCAGCGCGAAGATCTTCTCCACCGGCAAGGTCAGCTCGCCGCCAGCCGCACGCTTCAGCAGTTCGCCAACCAGCCGGCGCTTGTCCTCCACCGCCATCGCCTGGCTGACCTTGCTGCCCCAGAAGCCCTTCACCGTCGCTTCCTTGTAGATCAGGCCGCCGGCCGGGATGCGCATCGGTTCGCCGCTCATCACGCCGAACGACACCAGCGTGCCGTTGTGGCCGAGCAGGTCGACCAGGTCACCGCTGGCGTCGCCGCCGATGGAATCCACGGCGGCCGCCGCCTGTGCTTCGCCGGTCGCTTCACGAACGCGATCCTTCCAGCCGTCCACCGAGGTGTCGAACACATGATCGATACCCAGGGCCTGCAACTGTGCGACGGCATCCGCATTGCGCACCAGGTTGGCTACATGCACGCCACGCGCCCGCGCCAGCATCGCCAGCGACTTGCCCACCGCGCCGTTGGCGGTGTTCTGCACGATCCACTGGCCCGCCTCGACGTGCAGGAACTCCAGCAGCATCAGCGCGCTCAGCGGCATGGCGATCAGCTGCGCGGCCATTTCGTCGGGGATCGCCTCCGGCATCGGAATCACCATGCGTGCCGGCGCGATGAAGGCCTCGGCCCAGGTACCGTGTACCGAGGCTGCGGCGACGCGCTGGCCGATCTGCAGGCCGTCGACACCATCGCCGAGTGCATCGACCACGCCCAGCGCTTCACTGCCACCGATCGCCGGCAGGGTCGGCTTGTAGCCGTAGAGGCCGCGCACGGTCAGCAGATCGTGGTTGTGGATCGAGGCCAGCACGGTGCGGATGCGCACCTCGCCGGGGCCGGGCTCGGGCAGCGGCGCATCGGCAATGGCAAGGACGTCGGCCGGGTTGCCGAAGGAGGGGTACTGGGCAGCGCGCATGGGTGGTGTTCCGGGGAAAGTGGATGTTGTACCGAACTGGGGACGCAGGGGCTGTCGACAAGGCGCCGCAGCTGCAACACGGCATCCTGCGACTGATCGTCGCGACATGTGCTGATTACCGCATCTTGTGTTGACGGTTCGGGATATCCCCACTATGTTGTGGCCGTCACTCCCGGTCAGCCGCCGCCGCCGGACATGCAGCAAACGTCCCGCGGCCCGCCCCTGAAGGCTTGCCGTGTCGACGCGGCCGCCATCGTGCGGACGCAGGTCGCCCCCACGGCCCGGATACCGGCCGCAGGCGCAGGCAGATGCCGACGACCTACGTTCCCGTGCCCTGGCAATCCACCCGTTCGCCCCGTGCGCCGGTATCGCGTTCAGGGCCGCCATGGCATCGACCGCCAACGCGCGTGCGAGCCTGGAGTTTCACCACCATGACCGACAGTACCTTCCGCGTGGCCGATCTGGCCGGCGCCGGCGACGCCTTGCGCGCCGGTGGCGAGCGCGTGCCGACCTGGATCACCAAGGAGGCCGGCAACCGCCGCCTGCCGTTCGAGGCCGAGCGCCTGCAGCGCAGCATCGACGCCGTGCATGCCGAGTTCCCGCAGCTGGACGTGAGCGACTATCGCCGCGTGGTGCAGGCGATGGTCGAGCGCAAACCGAGCATCAGCGCCGACGACCTGGTCGATCTGCTGATCCGCGAGGCCGAATCGCGGGTGGACCTGGTTGCACCCGAGTGGGAACAGTTTGCCGCGCGCATCTACCTGCGCCGCCTGTACAAGCGCGCCAGCCGCAACCGCTTCTACGACGTCGGCCTGAAGTACGGTTCGTATGTGGGCCTGCAGGAAAGCCTGGCTGACCGCGGCATCTACAGCAACGACATCCTGCGCTGCTATTCGAAGGAAGAGCTGCAGCAGGCCGGCGAGATGATCGACCCGGAGCGCGACCGCCTGTTCGCCTACAACGGCCTGTACCTGCTGGCCACGCGCTATCTGGCCAGCGACCGCAGCCGCGAGGTCTACGAACTGCCGCAGGAGCGCTGGCTGACCATCGCGCTGTACCTGATGCAGGAGGAAAAGCCGCGCGAACGCCGCATGCAGCTGGTCGGCGAGGCGTACTGGGCGCTGTCCAACCTGTACATGACCGTCGCCACACCGACCCTGGCCAATGCCGGCAAGGTGGGTGGGCAGCTGTCCAGCTGCTTCATCGACACGGTGGACGACAGCCTGCAGGGCATCTATGACTCCAACACCGATATCGCCCGCGTGTCCAAGCACGGTGGCGGCGTCGGCGCCTACCTGGGCTATGTGCGCAGCAGCGGCGCGCCGATCCGGGGCGTGGCCAATTCCTCCGGCGGCGTGGTGCCGTGGATCAAGCAGCTCAACAACACCGCGGTGTCGGTCGACCAGCTTGGCCAGCGCAAGGGCGCGGTGGCGGTGTACCTGGACATCTGGCACCGCGACATCGAAGCGTTCATGGACCTGCGCCTCAACAACGGCGACCAGCGCCTGCGCGCGCACGATGTGTTCACTTCGGTGTGCGTGCCCGACCTGTTCATGGAAGCGGTCGAGCGCCGCGCCGACTGGTACCTGTTCGACCCGCACGAGGTGAAGCAGGCCAAGGGCTGGTACCTGCAGGACTTCTACGATGAGACGCGCGGTGCGGGCAGCTTCCGCGACCGCTATGCCGAACTGGTGGCCGACGAGCGCATCAGCCGCCGCACGGTGAAGGCGATCGATCTGTTCAAGCGGATAATGCTCAGCCAGCTGGAGACCGGCAACCCGTTCCTGTTCTACCGCGACGAGGTCAATCGCCGGAATCCGAACAAGCACGCGGGCATGATCTATTCCAGCAACCTGTGCACCGAGATCCTGCAGAACATGAGTCCGACGCGGATGATCCAGGAGATCGTCAGCGGCGACCAGATCGTCACCACGCGCCGCGCCGGTGACTTCGTGGTCTGCAACCTGTCCTCGATCAACCTCGGCCGGGCAATCAGTGCGCCGGATGACCTGCTGGCCACCGACGTGCTGGAGCGCCTGATCCCGATCCAGGTGCGCATGCTCGACAACGTGATTGACCTCAACGCGCTGCCGGTGCCGCAGGCCACCATCACCAACCGCAAGTACCGCGCCATCGGCCTGGGCACGTTCGGTTGGCACCACCTGCTGGCGCAACAGGCGATCCAGTGGGAATCACCGGATGCCGAGGATCTGGCCGACCGTCTCTACGAGCGCATCAACTTCCTGACCATCCAGGCCAGCGCGCAGCTGGCGAAGGAGAAGGGCAGCTACCCGATGTTCGCGGGCAGCGACTGGCACAACGGGCGTTACTTCCGTGACCGCGACTACAGCGGGGCCGCGTGGGACAGCCTGGCCCGCGAGGTCGCCACGCACGGCCTGCGTAACGGCTGGCTGCTGGCCGTCGCGCCGAACATGAGCACCGCGCAGATTGCCGGTTCCACCGCGTCGATCGATCCGATCTACAGCGCGTTCTACTACGAGGAAAAGAAGGACTTCCGGCGGCCGGTGGCGGCCCCGGGCCTGTCGCTGGAAACCTGGCCGTACTATGAGAAGGGTGCCTACAAGGTCGACCAGTTCGCCAGCGTGCGCCAGAACGCCCGCCGCCAGCGCCATGTCGACCAGTCGATCAGCTTCAACCTGTATGTGCCGAGCACGATCCGCGCGAGCACCCTGCTGGAGCTGCACCTGAGCGCCTGGCGCGAAGGCCTGAAGACCACCTACTACGTGCGCTCCAACGACATCGACATCAGCGAATGCGAATGGTGCTCCAGCTGACCATCCACGGTAGCGCCGGGCCACGCCCGGCGAGCGCATCGCGCGGCCGTCGCACATTCCGCCGGGCATGGCCCGGCGCTACCCCCTGCAGGTAACACCATGGCAACCCCCCTCGACCGCATCAAGATCCTCGAACCGCGCCATCCCAACCGCAGCACCGGCATCATCAACGGCCGTACGAGCGGCATCCTCAACTGGAACGATATCCCGTATCCGTCCTTCTATCGGGCCTACAAGGAGCTGTCGACCAACTTCTGGATTCCCGACGAGGTCGACATGAAGCTCGATGCCCGCCAGTACGGCGAGCTCAACGCACGCGAAAAGAACGCCTACGATTCGATCATCGGCCTGCTGGCCACGCTCGACTCACCGCAGACCCGTTTCATCTACAACGTCGCCGAGTACATCACTGACCCGGCCGCGCATGCCAATGCGGCGATCATCGGCCAGCAGGAAGTGATCCATAACGAGAGCTACAGCTACGTACTGGCCTCGATCACCGACCTGCCGAACCAGAACCGCATCTTCGAGATCGCCCGCACCCACCCGACCATCATCAAGCGCAATGCCCCGATCATGAGCGCGTATGACGACTTCATGCGCGAGAAGACCGCCGAGACCCTGCTCAAGTCGCTGATCCAGTCCTCGATCCTGGAAGGCATCAACTTCTATTCCGGTTTCGCCTACTTCTACAACATGGTGCGGCAGAACCGCATGAACGGCACCGGCAAGATCATCAGCTTCATCAATCGCGACGAGCTGGCCCATACCAAGTTCATCAGCGAGCTGATCCGCGCCATCATCGGTGAAAACCCCGAGCTGCAGACCAATGAGTTGACCGCCTATGTGCACCAGTCATTCGAACATGCCATCGAGCTTGAGACGCAGTGGTCGTCGGAGGTGCTGGATGGCATCGATGGCATCGACGTGGACGAGATGGTGCGCTACGTGAAATACCGCGCCAACAAGATGGCCGGCATGCTCGGCATCGAGCGCCTGTACAGCGACACCACCGACAACGTGATGCCGTGGATCAAGGCCTACGCCGACAACTTCACCGAGACCAAGACCGACTTCTTCGAGATGCGCAATGCAAGTTACAAGAAGACCAACGTCGACAACGGCTTCGACGATCTCTGAGCCTGTCGCCGCGCTGCGCATCCTGATGGTGGTCGCCTCCTTGAGCGGCAACACCCGCGAACTCGGCCGGCAGATTGCCGAACGCTGCCGCGCTGCCGGTCATGCGGTGCACTGGCAGGAGGCCGACGACCTGCGCCAGGCACCGCCGCTGGCGACCGATGAGGCCGACCTGGTGCTGCTGGGCTGCTGGACCGACAACGCCGGCCGCACGCCGGCGGAGATGAAGGCATGGGTGGCCGGCATCGCCGAGCGCGGCGAGCGGCCACGGCAGCTGGCGGTGTTCGGCACCGGCGAAACGCAGTGGGGGCAGGAGTACTACTGCGGCGCCGTGCACCGCCTGATCCGCTATTTCCGCAGCGACTATCCGCCGCTGGAGATCGAACAGATGCCGCATGGCCAACGCCATGCCGGGGCCATCGATGCCTGGACCGATGCGGTCCTGGCCCATTACTGGAGCAACACCGATGCAGATCATCGACGCCACCACGCCTGAGCAGTTCCAGCAGCTGCTGGCCGAACATCCGCGGGTGCTGGTGGATTTCCACAAGGACCAGTGCCCGGGGTGCCGGATGCTGGAGGTGTCGTTGCATCGCGTGGCCAACAGCGTGGCGGGGCAGGGTACGACCCTGCTGCGCGTGCAGCTGGAAGTGCTGGGTGAGGCGTTCTTCAGGGAGCTGGGACTCCGGCAGACCCCGACGCTGTGCCTGTTCCGTGACGGTGATGAGCGCACGCGCCTGGCCGGGTTCCAGTCACCGCAGCAGATCGAGGCCGCGATCGCGTTGCATTTGTAGAGCCGAGCCCATGCTCGGCTGCCGTTCGTGCGGTGTGCGATGAGTCGTGCATGGCTCCACTCTACAAGGGCATCCACGCATGGCGTGGATCTACCGGGGCAGGGGCCGCGCATTTGGCGTCACCCGCCGCTGAAGGTATCCACCAGCAGCTTCACGTTCAGCACCACGATCACCAGCGCGATCACCCAGGCGATCGCGCCCAGCCAGCGCGGGGCTACCAACGCGCCCATCGTCACCTTGTCGGTCACGATCCGCACCAGTGGGATGATCGCGAACGGCAGCTGCATCGACAGCACCACCTGGCTCAGCACCAGCAGCTTTACCGCGCCCTGGTCGCCGAACAGCATGATCACCACCACCACTGGAATGATTGCCAGTGCGCGCGTGATCAGCCGCCGCAGCCACGGCGGCAGGCGCAGATGCAGGAAGCCTTCCATCACGATCTGGCCGGCCAGCGTGGCGGTCACTGTTGAATTCAGGCCCGAGGCCAGCAGGGCAATCGCAAACAGTGTCGCCGCCGCGCCCACGCCCAGCATCGGCGCCAGCAGCTGGTGCGCCTGCTCGATGTCTTCCACATCGAAACGGCCATTGGCATGGAACACCGCCGCCGCCAGGATCAGGATGCTGGCGTTGATGAACAGTGCCAGGGTCAGCGCGAGGGTGCTGTCAGTGACCGCCCAGCGCAGCGCGCTGCGACGGCCCTCGTCGGTGCGCGGGTAGGCGCGGGTCTGCACGATGGACGAATGCAGGTACAGATTGTGTGGCATCACCGTGGCACCAATGATGCCGATGGCGATGTACAGCGCGTGCGGATCAGTCACTACCTGCGCGCGCGGAATGAACCCACCCAGCACGTCCATCACCGGCGGTGCGGCCAGCGCGATCTGCACCATGAAGCAGCCGAAGATCACCATCAGCAGCGCGATCACGAAGGCCTCCAGCGCACGGAAGCCGCGGTTCATCAGCAGCAGTACCAGCAGCGTGTCCAGGGCGGTGATCACCGCGCCCCACAGCAGCGGCAGGTCGAACAGCAGTTTCAGCGCGATCGCGGTGCCGATCACCTCGGCCAGGTCGCAGGCGATGATCGCTGCCTCGCACAGCACCCACAGCGCCAGGTTCACCGGCTTCGGGTACCGCGCGCGGCAGGCTTGCGCCAGGTCCATGCCGGTGGCGATGCCCAGCCGCGCCGACAGTGCCTGCAGGATCACCGCCATCAGGTTGGATATGAGGATGACCGACAGCAGCAGGTAGCCGAAGCGCGAACCGCCGGCGAGGTCGGTGGCCCAGTTGCCCGGGTCCATGTAGCCGACCGAGATCATGTAGCCCGGGCCGAGGAAGGCCAACAGACGGAACCACCAGTGACCCTTGTCGGGCACCGCTACCGAGGCGTTGAGCGCGCCCAGGCTGGCCGGGGTGGAGGCCGAAGGGTCGTGGGGCGCCAGGGTGTTCATGGGTCCGAATATAGCTCCTGCTATAGTCATTAGCAATGTGAAACAATCGTCTTTATCGCGTTACTGGTCCAGAATTCAGTTTCAAACCCGGAGTAGACCGGAAGGACAGGCGCAGGCGTGGGCAAGACCGACGATTCGACATCGCTGAAAAGCACCCCCTTGATCGAGGCTGAGCGCCAGGTCGAGAGCTTCCGGCAAGTGCGCGAAGCGCACCGGATGGAGCTGGTGGAGGACTATGTCGAGCTGATCTCGGACCTGCTGGCCGACGGCGGCGAGGCCCGCCAGGTCGACATCGCCACCCGCCTGGGCGTGGCCCAGCCCACCGTGGCGAAGATGCTGCGGCGCCTGGCCCGCGATGGCTGGGTGGTGCAGCGGCCGTACCGCGGCGTGTTCCTGACCCCGGAAGGCGAGGCGCTGGCCCATGCCAGCCGCCAGCGGCACCAGACCGTGGAGCGTTTCCTGCTGGCGCTGGGCGTGGACCCTGATACGGCACGGCGTGATGCGGAGGGTATCGAGCACCATGTGAGCGAGCAGACGCTGGCGCTGTTCGAGGCGTTCGTGCGCAAGGCCGAGGGCGAGGCGCCGTAACGGTAGCGCCGGGCCATGCCCGGCGGCCGTTCGCGCGATCCCGGTTTTTGTAGAGCCGAGCCATGCTCGGCTGCCGTTTGCACGGTGATGGAATGCGTCGAGCATGGCTCGACGCTACAGGTCAGGCGGGCAGCGGGCCTGTTCCTGCGCGCACGCCCGTTTCGTCCATTCCTTCAACACCGGCTGCAGGCCTTGGTAACGCCGGCCTTGCCAGCCATTGGCCAGCACCGTGCCGTCGGCATCGATCAGTACCAGATTCGGCGGTGCCAGCCCGGCCAATGCCTGCAGGGCCGGCATGCGCGCAGCGCGGCGCGGGTCAAGCACCGGCCACGGCATGTCCTGCGCGTGCATGTAGCGGCGCAGCGCGCTCTCGCTCTCATCCTGGCTGACGTACACCACTTCGGTAGCGGCTCCGGCTTGGCGCAGGGCATCACGTACGCTGCGCAGCGTGGGTACGAAGGCATGGCACGGTGCACACCAGTCGGCACCGAAGTACAGCGCCACCAGTTTCGGCGGCTGTGTCCATTGCATCGGTCGCAGCGAGCGCTGTTCCGGCCGCATCAGCGAGGCCGAGACCTGCGCGTGCAGGTCCGCAGCCATCGCCGGTGCGGCCAGCAGCACGGCACAGGCCAGCAACAACGCTCGCAGAGCTTCAGAACGCATAGCGCAGGTTGACGTACCACGAACGCGCGAAGCGCGGCCCGTAGACATAGTCGCTGTCACGCAGCGCGCCCACTTCCAGATCTTTCTGGCGCTGATCGAACACGTTCTTGACACCCGCGGCCACCGACACTTCCTGCTGCGCCTGCGCGCCCAGATGGCGGTGCCAGCGAGCACCAAGATCGGTGACCAGGAAGGAACGCGTACGGTGCAGCTCGCCCAACCGGTTGTTCAGCACTGACATCGGCCCGGTATGGCGCAGCGCGACGAAAGTTTCCCACGGCTCGGCGGGCATCCAGCTGAGCTGCGCCAGGCCGGTCCAGCGCGGGGTCTTCAGGTAGTCGCGGCTTTCGATGATGGTGTCGCCACCGTCGCCGGTGTCGTCGAAGATGCGCTGCGGTTCGCGGAAGCGCGAGCGGTACCACGAGGCACCGGCGGTCAGGCGCCACTGCGGCGACGGCTGCCAGCCGAGGTTGGTTTCCGCCCCCAGCACGTTGGAGCCGGAGGCGTTGTAGCGCAGCTGGCTCAGTTGTCCGTCATCGCCGCGCTGGATCTCGCCCAGCGCGAAGGTGTCGCGGATGCGTGCATAGGAGGCGGTAGCATCCCAGCTCCACACTGGATTGGCCGGGTCCGAGCGCCAGTCGAAGCCGAACAGAGTGGTCAACGCGCGCTCTTCCTTCAGGCCATCGGTGTTGCGCACGCGCACCTGCTCGCCACCCAGCGTATCGACGTGCACGTCCTCGACGAAGATCTCCGGTGCACGGAAGCCGGTGGCGATGCCGGCTCGCCATTTCAGGTTGGGCGTGGCCTGCCAGGCCAGGGCGATGCGCGGCGAGAACACCGCGCTGTCCAGCTCCGAGCTCTTGTCCACGCGTGCGCCCAGTACCAGGTCGACGTTGTCGCGCAGGCTCCACTCGTCCTGGATGAAGGCGCCCAGGTTGTGGAAGGTCGCATCTTCCAGCACCGCCAGGCGCTGCCCGTCACCGGTGCGGTTGTCGTCGCGCAGCGCCTCGTGCTTGTACTGCACGCCGAAGGCCAGCGCGTGCGCGCCCAGGCGCCAGTTCAACTGGCTGTCGATGTAGTGCAGCGGGTTGTGGGTGCGGCCGTATTGGCGCCACGAACGCGAGGCCGCGCTGCCGGCCACGTTGGGATCCAGCTGCGACGGGTCATGGCCGGGGGCAGACGGATCGGTAACCACGTCGCCAAGACCGCCGTAGAAACTGTCGCGGTCGATGTCGGCGAAGGCGTAGGCCAGGCGGAAATCGGCGTCGGCATTGATTTCCTGATCCCACGACACGCTGCCGCGCCGGTATTTCGTATCCAGCGATTCGGCGATGTTGGCCAGGTATTCGGGCTGATCCAGTCGATTGCCGCCACGCCGGGTTTCATCGGTCACCTGCAGGTCCAGGCGCAGCCGCGTGCCCGGCGTGGGCGCGTACCAGGCCTGCAGCCCGCCGACCTTGAGGTTCTTGCGGGTGATCTCGGTGTAGCCGTCATCGTTGTAGTCGATGCCGCTGTTCCAGTTGCGCTGGGCAATCACTGAAAGCCCGGCGTCGGCATCTTTCGCCACCAGGTCCAGGCGCACGTCGGCATTCTTCTGCGGTGTGCCCTTCAGGACATCCACGCCGGCCTGCACATGGCCACCGCTGCGCGCCGGCAGCGGCGGAATCAGGTTGATCACACCGGCCACCGCACCTGGGCCGTACAGCGCCGAGCCGCCGCCCTTGACCACTTCGATGCGGTCGACGAACCCGGCCGGAATCTGCTCCAGGCCATAGACGCTGCCCAGCGTGGACAACAGCGGGATGCCATCGAACAGCAGCTGGTTGTAGGCACCGGGCAGGCCCAGCAGCTGCACTTCGCTGGTGTTGCAGTTCTGGCAGTTGCTTTCCACGCGCAGGCCGTTGATCAGCTCGGCGGCGCGCGAGAAGTCGGTGGCCGCGCGCAGCGCGATGTCTTCCTTGCGCAGCACTTCGGTGCGGATCGGGACATCGGATAGCAGGCGTTCGCTGCGGGTGGCGGTGCTGACCTTGACCTGCACGCGGTCCAGCTCGGTCGGCTTCGAGGTGGCGGCCAGTGCAGGCAGCGGCAGGATCAGGGCAATGGCGGCGGCCAGGGGCAGCCGATGGAAGAGGGGCGTGGCAACGGGCATGAGGGCGTCGTCCTTGGGAGAAGAAAGGCGGCGAGGGCGACCTGGCTGACGCACATGAAAGCAGAGGCTTATTAATATAGCAAGTGCTATATAACGAGGCCGAGGCCATTGCGCGTGGGGCACCAGTCGAGCCAGATCATGCGAGCGTTATAACATTACATAATGCGACCACACCCCTGCCGGTGGTCATGTCCATAGGATGGAGTTGCCGTGTAGGCGCGGTCGGATCGTCAGCCGCGGCGGAATGCGGCGGGGGTCCGGGCGCCGACGATGATCATGCGGATCATCGTGGAGATCTGTTCGACCAGTTCCGGATCCTTCTCCGGCGGCAGGTCCATGGCGGTGGCACCCATCGCGAACACCAGCCGGGTGATGGCCTTGGCCACCAGCTCGGGGGCATGCAGCACGGCGCCGTCCAGTGCAGCCAGGCGCACCAGGTCGTGCTGCAGCTCTTCTTCGAAATAGTGCAGTTCGCGTTCGACCGCATGCTTGAAGTCGTCCGAGCCGACCGCGCCTTCGCGCAGCAGCACGTGCAGCAGCTTGTCGTCGGCGCGCAGCTGTTCCATGAAGGTCTCCACGGAAACGCGCACCACGCTGGTGGCGGTAGACGTGGCGCGCTGGCGGGCCTCGCCGATGATGGTGCGCAGCGAGCGGCCGGCCGCGTCGATCAGCGCCACGGCCAGTTCGTCCATGTCGCGGAACTGCCGGTAGAAGCTGTTCGGCGCAATGCCGGCCTCGCGTGCCACTTCGCGCAGGCTGAGCGTGGACAGGCTGCGGTGCGGCCCGATCAGCTTCAGGGCGGCGGCCAGCAGATCCTCGCGGCTCACCGTACGGCGGGCCGGGCTGTTGGCATCTTCAGGCGTCGACAAGGCGGTGGCGGCGGCCATGGGGGTTCCGGTGGGGCGAGGCTGAATCATACCCAATCCGGTTCAATATACACATGTATACACAGGTGTATGTGCGCCCGTATAGTGCGCCCATGAGCGCTGTCGTCCGTCCGTCCCTGTTCTCTCCGTACCGCTGGGTCTCGCCGTCGCTGTTCGATTTCTGGGCGGGCCAGCTCAATCCCCTGTGGACCCTGCGCGAGCCGGTGGCCCGACTGGTCCGGCGCGAGCCGGCCGGCGAGGGCGCGGCGACCCTGGTCCTGCGCACCAACCGGCACTGGGCCGGCATGCGCGCCGGCCAGCACGTCACCCTGAGCGTCGAGATTGAGGGGCGCCTGTGGCAGCGCAGCTACAGCCCTACCGCACTGGGTCGGCGCGAGCTGGCGATCACCGTCAAGGCGATCGATGGCGGCCGGGTCAGCCAGCATCTGGTAAACCATGCACAGCCGGGCGAACTGTTCCGCCTCGATGCCGCCTTCGGCGAGTTCCATATGCCGGCCGCGGCGCCGGTGCTGCTGCTGGCTGCCGGCAGTGGCGTCACGCCGATGCGCAGCCTGTTGCGCGACGCCTGCCAGCGCCCGCTGGCAGCACCGGTGGACCTGTTCTATTGGGAGCGCACCGCCGCCCATCTGCAGTTCCGTGATGAACTGCAGGCGCTGGCCGCGGCACATCCGAACCTGCGCGTGCATCTGCTGACCACCCGCGAGGGTGAGGCGCCGGCCGCGCGCATCGATACCCATGATCTGCAGGTGGCCGGCGATGACACGCCGCTGGCGCAGCGCCATGTGTTGGCCTGCGGTCCGGGTGGATTCGTTGCCGCTGCGCGTGAACGCCTGGCGCACCAGGTGGCTGGCTTCCAGGCCGAAGCCTTCACCCCGCCGGCGCCACTGCGCGATGCCAGCAGCGAAGGAGAGGTGTCGCTGACGCTTGCGCGCAGTGGCCGCCAGCTGAGCGTGCCGCGTGGCCGCTCGCTGCTGGAAAGCCTCGAAGCCCATGGCATCAAGCCCAAGCACGGCTGCCGCATGGGTATCTGCAACAGCTGCAGCTGTGACCGCGTCAGTGGCGCCACCCGCCACCTGCGCACCGGCGACCTGCAGTCCGAGTCGGCACAGCCGGTGCGGATCTGCGTGAGCGCACCGACCACCGACCTGACCCTGGATCTCTGAGGACGCCTGCCATGACCCGCGCTACCGACCGTGCCCTGAGCACCGCCGAGATGCATGCCTTCGGTGAGGAGCTCGATGCGATCCGCGACCGTGTGATCGGCAGCCTCGGCGCCTCCGATACCCGCTACATCCGCCGCGTGGCTGCCGCCGTGCGCTGGTTCGGCGTGGGTGGCCGTGGCCTGCTGTTCCTGGCGGCATTCTCGCCGCTGTTCTGGATGCCGCTGCTGTGGCCGGCCGCGATCACCGGCACGCTGTTGCTGGCGCTGTCGAAGATCCTGGAGAACATGGAGCTGGGCCACAACGTCATGCACGGCCAGTTCGACTGGACCGGCGACCCCAAGCTCAATGGCAACACCTACGAGTGGGATATCGTTGCCACCGCCGACAACTGGCGCAAGACCCACAATTTCCGCCACCACACCTACACCAACGTGCGTGGCATGGACGATGACATCGGCTACGGCCTGCTGCGCATCTTCCCGGAACAGCGCTGGAAGCCGTTCTACCTGCTGCAGCCGATCATCGCGCCGATCTTCGCGCTGCTGTTCCAGTGGGGCGTGGCCGCGCAGGACCTGCGCCTGGGTCGTTGGCTGAAAGGTCGCATCAGCGGCCGTGCGATGTGGATGCAGACCCGCCCGGTGGCGCGAAAGATGGCCCGCCAGGTGCTGAAGGACTACGTGTTCTTCCCGCTGCTGGCTGGCCCGTTCTTCCTCACCGTGATGCTGGGCAACATGGTGGCCAACGGCCTGCGCAACATCTGGACCTACGTGATCATCTTCTGCGGCCACTTCACCGCCGAATCGGAAACCTTCCCGAAGGAATGCCTGCGCAATGAATCGCGCGGCCACTGGTACCTGCGTCAGCTGCGCGGTTCGTCCAACATCAGCGGCGGCTTCCTGATCAATGTGCTGTCGGGCAACCTCAGCCATCAGATCGAGCACCACTTCTATCCGGACCTGCCGGCCAACCGCTATGCGGCCATCGCCAAGGAAGTGAAGGACATCTGCCGCCGTTACGGCCAGCACTACAACAACGGCTCGCTGCCGCGCCAGTTCGGCCAGGTGGTCTGGCGCATCCTGCGTCACGCATTCCCGAGCAAGCCGCGCCGCCTGCCGATGTCGGACATCATGTCCGCACCGGCATCGGCCAACGCGGGCTGATCGACTCAGCCCGCCTTCGCCAGGGCCGCCTGTTCGCGGTCCAGGCGGCGCAGGAACACCTGCATTTCCTTGTGTGCCTGCTGGTCACCCTTGCTGCCGGCCACGCTCAAGCCGCGTTGCCATGCTTCGCGCGCCGCCAGCGGCTGGCCACTGGCCAGCCAGGCTTTGCCCAGCAGCTTCCACGCCGCGGAATACTGCGGATCAAGCACCACGCACCGGCCCAGATGGGTGGCCGCGCGCACCGGGTTCCCCGCATCCAGCCAACCCTTGCCCAGGCCGAAGCGCAGCAGCGCGCCGTCCTTGCCGTTGGCAAGCATGCATTCCAGGGCTTCGATGTTCATCCGCGCACCTCCACCAGCAGTTCGGTGGGGCCGGGCTGGAAGCGGCCACGATGGAACAGCAGCGGCGCGCCGCCGTTCTCGTGCACTTCGATGATGCGGCCAGCCAGCAGCAGATGATCACCCACCGGCCACTGTGCGTGGCGGGTACAGGTGAGGTGGGCGACCGCACCGGCGATGCGTGGTGGGGCATCCTCGTCATCATCCAGCAATGCCAGGCCGTCGAAGCGGTTGCGGACCTGCGGATCGGCAAAGCGCCGGGCCAGCGCTTCCTGGTCGGCCGCCAGCACGCTGATCGCAAAGCGGGTGGCGCGCTGGAAGGTGGACAGGCTCTGTGCATGCAACGCCAGGTTCCACAGCACCAGTGGCGGCTGCAATGACACCGGCACGAACGAATTGATGGTCAGGCCGATGGGTTTGCCCTGCGCATCGCGCGCGCAGACGATGGCCACGCCGGTAGGAAAGTGGCCGAGCAGCCGCCGCAGGGCCCGCGGCGGCATCTCGACCGACGGCACCGGGGCCGGGGCGGGGAAAACCCCCGCCCACGGCCCGGCGTACGGCAGCGTTTCGCCGCTCATGAGGCCCTGGCCTGGCGGTAGCGCCGGCCGACCTCGGCCCAGTTGATGATGTTGAAGAACGCACCGATGTAGTCCGGGCGACGGTTCTGGTAGTGCAGGTAGTAGGCGTGTTCCCAGACATCCAGTGCGAGGATCGGGGTGTTGCCGGACAGGCCCACGGCCGCACCCATCAGCGGGCTGTCCTGGTTGGCGCTGCTTTCCACCTGCAGGCGGCCATCGCGATCGCTGGTCAGCCAGGCCCAGCCGCTGCCGAAGCGGGTCTGCGCAGCCTTGGTGAACGCATCCTTGAAGGCATCGAAACCGCCGAGATCGCGGTTGATGGCGGCGGCCAGTTCATCATCGGGTGCACCACCGTTGGTGCTGAGCACGGTCCAGAACAGGCTGTGGTTGGCGTGGCCACCGCCGTTGTTGCGGATGGCGCCGCGCTGCGCTTCGGGCACGGCATCGAGGTTGGCGATCAGCGCCTCGACCGGCTGCTCGGCGATGCCGGCCTGCTCGATGGCGGTGTTGAGGTTGTTGACGTAGGTCTGGTGGTGCTTGCTGTGGTGGATCTCCATCGTGCGCGCATCGAAGTGCGGCTCGAGGGCGTCATAGGCATAGGGAAGCGGGGGAAGCGAGTACGACATCGAAGCAATCTCCGTGGGGAAGGCCAGAGGGCTGGCCGTGGGGAGACTGTTATCGCACCTCAACATTGGTTGAGGTCAAGGGGCGGGATTGGGATGCGCGCGCGTTCGCCGCTTTGATTCCCCCGTCAACCTCTGCAGGACAGTTCCCTGCGGCGGCGTGGAAACGGAGTCAAAGGCAAGAGGCAGAGCGACGTGGTAGTGCCGGCCACTGGCCGGCAATCAGCGAAGGTCGGGTTGGCGGCCAGCGGCCGGCACTACGAGAACCCGCTTTTCGAACCTCACCGGCGCGCTGATGTGCTGCCCGCGCTCGCAGGAAACTGTCCGGTGGCGGGGGGAGGGGCTGGCTGGGACCGTTGGCGCCATGGATGGCGCCATCGAGCCCCCAGGGATGGGTTTACGGCGTGTCCCGGACAGCCCCTCCCCCCGCCACAACCGATATCAACAAAAGCGCCGGCATGCGAACCAGCCGCCAGCGTTTTCATCAACTCAACTCAACCAATCCTTGCACGCGCCATCTACCTGATCGCCGCACGCCTGCTGCATCCTCTGCTGCAGCCGCGCCAGCGTCTCCGCGCCCTGGTGCTTGCCGCTCCACGTCTTCAACTGTCCTGCCAGGCGTTCGAAACGCTGGCGGGTACGCTGGTGGTAACCGGAAGGCTGCGCTTCCAGTTCGGCGATCAGCGAGGCGGTGGCCTGCTCGATGCGTGGTGCGTCGTCCGGCGCCAGCTTCAGCAGGCCCTCCACGTACAGCACGCCCCACTGCACGCGGGTGGCCGGGCCCTGCGCACCGTCGTAGGCACGCTTCAACCACTCCAGCGCACCGGCGGTGTCGCCGCGCTGCTCGGCCAGTTCGGCCAGCTCGGGCATGTAGTAGTACGGCTGTTCGCTGCGCTTCAGCTCAGCCAGCAACAGCGACTCGGCGCCTGCGTCGTCACCGACCTGGCGCAGTGCGTAGACCGCGCTGCTGATCGTGGCCTGGCGCGCATGCGCATCGGTGGCGGCAGCGTCGGCAGCAGCCACGCGCTGCTTGACCCGATCAACCAGGGCCACGGGCAGTGCGCCCTTCGGCTGCTGCTGGCGGGCCAGCGATACTTCGGTCAGCGCACGCGACAACGCGTCGTCGGCGCGGTCGCCGCGCTCGGCATCTGCGCGCTCCAGTGCGACCAGCAGCTGCTGTCCCAGCGTGTTGCTGGTGGCCGGCCCGGCACTGGCCTGCTTGACCAGCTGCACGCCTGCATAGCCCAGCAACTCACGGTTGCGGCGTACTTCCGCCGGTTGCGCCAGCACGGCCTGCAGCAGCTCGCGTACTTCGGTGGGCGAGGCATCGGGCTTTTCGGCCGTTGCCAAGGCCAGCAGGGCGAAGCGGCGCTGGAGGGCAGCGTCGGGTGCGGCCTTGGACAACTGGCGCAGCACATCCTGGCTCCTGCGTTCGCCGGCCAGTCGGTTGGCGTCCACTTCCCAGCCGTAGTCACCCAGCACCTGCCAGTCTTCTGCGGCCAGTCGGTCCGGCGTTGCCAACGCGGTGGCCAAGGTGGCGGCAACAGCACTGCGGCGGCCTGCGGCGACGGTCAGTGCCCGGGTCAGTTCGGTGGCATCATTGCCGCCGGCCACGCGGGTGATTTCGTTGCGCTGTGGGTCCAGCACGATCAGGGTCGGATAGCCGCGTACGCCGAAGCGCTCACCCCAGGCTTGCGCACCTTCCTCGTCGCCATCCAGGTAGACGGGAACGAATTTGCTGGTCAGCGCGATGAAGGCCGGGTCCTTGAACAGGCCCGCCTTGAGCTGGTTGCACGGTGGGCACCAGACGGCGCCCCAGTACAGCAGCACCGGCTTGCCGCTGTCGGCGGCCTCGGCGAAGGCATCATCGACATCGCCCTGGCGCCAGGCGATTGCCTTGGCCGGCGCGGGCACCTCGGCGGAGTTGGCGGTGGAAACCGGGGCCGGGGTGCAGGCGCTCAGCGCCGAAGCCAGCAGCAACACGGAAAGCGCGACGCGCATCGGCAGCATCTCGAAGGGCAGGGTGACAGGCCATTGTAGGAACGGCCGGGGAGCCTGCTGATTCAGTTTGCTTATGACGGGCGTGCTGCAGGGCATGACGCCCGCCAGGCATTGGCCGGCGGATGCCTTCAGGCCGCTGCCCGCACCATCTGCTGATACACCAGCCCATTGAACTCGCCGACGTCACCGTCCAGCGTGAAGCCGTAGCGCAGGTAGGTTGGTACTGCATTGAGTGAGGCGCGCACGGTCAGGACCGGCTCGCGCACCTTCGGCAGCACCGCGTCGAACAAAGCATGGCCGATGCCCTGGCCCTGGTAGCCGGGATCGACGAACAGCATCGCCAGGTGCCGGCCTTCCTTCAGTTCGATCACGCCGACGACGCGGCCGTCCTGCTCGGCCACCAGGATGTGGTTGTCGCCCTGCAGGCGCGTACCGAATGCTTCGGCTGCGGCGATATTGCCGAAGGTGGCGATGCCGGCGGCGCTGAGCGAAGGTGCGACCGCCGCAGTGAATGCAGCCAGGCACACCGCGCTGATCGCGGGCAGGTCATCGACGTGGGCAGGGCGGATCCTCGGCATGCAGTGTTCTTCCAGTGGTGGGCGGCGCGTCATCGTTGCCGCAGGCCTGCACGCTAAGCTGGCGGCATGAGTGATTTCAATCCCGCGTACGCTGCCTTGTTTCCGCAGCAGGGTCTGAGCCTGGGCCTGATGACGCCCGTGGCGTCGCATGGATTGGCCGATCCACGTGAGGCGCGACGTATCGCGCGACTGGCCGATGACCTGGGCTTTGCCGCGTTGTGGACGCGCGATGTGCCGCTGATGGTGCCGCAGGGGCCAGATGCGACAGCCAGCGCGCTGGACGATCCGTTCCTGTGGCTGGGCATGCTGGCTGCGGCGACCGAGCGCATCGTGGTCGGCAGCGCGGCCGTCGTGCTGCCATTGCGCCAGCCGCTGCAGGTGGCAAAGTCTGCCTTGAGCCTGGACCGGATCAGCGGCGGACGCTTCGTACTGGGCCTGGGTTCGGGTGACCGCCCGGAAGAATTCGCCGCCTTCGGCGAGGATCTGGAGGGCAGGGCGGCGACGTTCCGTCAACGCTGGGCATTGTTGCGCGCGGCGCTGTCACCGGAGGCCGATGAGCGGACCGCCGTACTGCAGGTGACCGGCGGCTTCGACGTGCTGCCGGCCCCGGTCACGCGCATTCCGATGCTGGTGGTGGGTACCGCGCGGCAGAGCCTGCAGTGGATCGCGCGCGAGGCCGAAGGCTGGGCCACCTATCACCGCGAGGAGGCCGCGCAGGAAGGACGCATCGGGCTGTGGCAACAGGCACTGGTGCAGCGCGGTGGGCCAGGCAAGCCATTCGTGCAGTCGATGCTTCTGGATCTGCAGGCAGACCCGCAGGCGCCAGCCGAGCCGCTGCCGCTGGGCCTGAAGGTCGGCCGCGATGGCCTGCGTGATTACCTGCTGCGCGTGCATGCGCAGGGCGTGGGGCACGTGATGTTCAACCTGGTCGACAACGGGAGGCCGATGCACGCGGTGCTGCGTGAGATCGGGGAGCACGTTCTGCCATACACGCTCCGGTAGGTGTCCACCTTGGTGGACACGCTCCAGCAGTCGAGCACGGCTTGTATGTTCCTCCCGGCTCCTACGCTGTATG
>NZ_VMBJ01000180.1:0-253 GCF_010608305.1 Stenotrophomonas sp. AS012628
GGTATAGATGTTGCCGAAGGCCTGCAGGCCGAATAGCGAGGCCGCATGGTCGGCATCGTTGAAGACGAATGACGTGGTCTGGTAGATCGGCGTCGCCCGTGCGCCGGTGGTGGGATCAGGCTGTGCGCCGGCGTGCACGGCGAGGGTGGAAAATCCCGGAAGGCGATCGGTCATTCTTGGTGTCCTGTTGTGGCCTGTCGAAACGCGCGGCATGCTGATGGCGGCGGCGCCCGCCGTCAAGCGAGTTGGGTGC
>NZ_VMBJ01000181.1:0-253 GCF_010608305.1 Stenotrophomonas sp. AS012628
TCTTCAACCTGGGCATCAAGGAGTTCCGCAGCCTCGGCCGCGACTACGCGATGCTGGCACTGATCGTCTGGGCCTTCACCCTGGGCGTCTACAGTTCCGCTACCGGTATTCCGGAAACCTTGCATCACGCGCCGATCGCGGTGGTCGACGAGGACCGCTCGCAACTCTCGTCGCGTATCGTCAATGCCTTCCAGCCCCCGTACTTCCGGCCGCCGGAAATGATCGGGCATGCCGAGATGGATCGCGGCATGGA
>NZ_VMBJ01000182.1:0-253 GCF_010608305.1 Stenotrophomonas sp. AS012628
CGATGCTTGCGTGATAACGCCTACGCAGCTTCGGCCGCATTGGCATGCGAGCGCGGGCCGTATCCGCTGTTCAGTCCGGAACGCAGTCTTGCTTCCGGACATTTCAGCGCCGCATTGCCCAAGGCCGTGTGCGAAGCTGTCGCAAAGCACGGACTGCGCAATAGCCACCTCCTCTCCCTGGCACCAACGGGTAGCGTAAGCCTGGCGTTTGGAGATAACTGCTCCAGTGGTATCGAACCTGCGTTCGATTGGG
>NZ_VMBJ01000183.1:0-253 GCF_010608305.1 Stenotrophomonas sp. AS012628
GCGTGGACGCATGCGCCCGCTGAAGGTCTTCAACGATGCCTCCCGCTGGTTCGAACTGGAAGCGGAAAGCGACCAACCGCTGCACGAACTGGACGTGATCCTGATGCGCAAGGACCCGCCCTTCGATAACGAATTCGTCTATTCGACCTACCTGCTGGAACAGGCCGAGCGTGCCGGCGCCCTGGTGGTGAACCGGCCGCAGAGCCTGCGCGACTGCAACGAGAAGTTCTTCGCCACGCAGTTCACCCAGTGC
>NZ_VMBJ01000184.1:0-253 GCF_010608305.1 Stenotrophomonas sp. AS012628
GGTCAGCAGCGGATCGTAGAAACCGTTCACTTCGAGCAGGCCCAGCGGCTTGGCGTGGTAGCCCAGTTGGCCCCAGGTCCAGACCTCGAACAGCTCTTCCAGGGTGCCGAGCCCGCCGGGCAGGGCGATGAAGGCGTCGGCCAGCTCGGCCATGCGCGCCTTGCGCGCGTGCATGCCGTCTACCACTTCCAGGCGGGTCAGGCCCTTGTGGCCGATCTCGGCCTCCTGCAGGCTCTGCGGGATGATCCCGATC
>NZ_VMBJ01000185.1:0-251 GCF_010608305.1 Stenotrophomonas sp. AS012628
GTGCCCGGCTTGTCGCGACACGCGGCCACGATGCTTTTGGCCTCGGCCTCGCTCCACAGACGCGAATCGCGTTGCTCTGGATCGAACTCGTTCTTCTTGAACTTCGGGTCGAACCAGCGGCCTTCGTACAGGCCGGCCGCGGCGATGAACTCGGCGCGCACTTCCCAGTAATCGCGCGGCACGAAGCGTTTGATCTTCTCTTCGCGCTCCACCACGATCGACAACGTGGGCGTTTGCACGCGGCCCACGGT
>NZ_VMBJ01000186.1:0-251 GCF_010608305.1 Stenotrophomonas sp. AS012628
GCCTGGTGGTCTGCCTGGCCGAGGACGATCCCTACTGGCCCGGGCTGGACTGCGCCGCCAGCCGGCATGTGCAGCGCGCTCGGCGCCCCCGGCTCGGTGTTGAACGGCTTGCTGCGCCTGCTGGAGTTGGGGGCACAGGCCGACGACTGGGTGCTGGTGCATGACGCCGCGCGGCCGAACCTGACCCGCGGCGACCTCGACCGCCTGCTCGAAGAACTCGCCGAAGATCCGGTCGGCGGGCTGCTGGCGGT
>NZ_VMBJ01000187.1:0-251 GCF_010608305.1 Stenotrophomonas sp. AS012628
TCGACGTACCAGTCCGGCAGGACCTGCACCAGGGCGCCGGACTCCAGGTAGGCATAGGCGTGCTGCATGCATACCAGGGTGATGCCCAGGCCCATGGCGGCGACCTCGCAGGTGGCTTCCGGGTCGCTCATGGTCATGCGTTCGCGCAGCTCGATCGGCGCCTCCTCGCCGTTGCGCCGGCGCAGCGGCCAGGAGCGCACGCGGCCGGTCTGCGGCGAGCGGATGCGGATCCCGTCGAAGCCGCCCAGGTC
>NZ_VMBJ01000188.1:0-250 GCF_010608305.1 Stenotrophomonas sp. AS012628
TTGTTGAAGGCCTCAAGCGTGCGGGCCGCGACCTGACCCGCGAGAAGTTCGTCGGGGCGCTGGAGACGATGGGCAACTACGACGTGGGTGGCTTCAACGTGAACTTCTCGCCCTCCAACCACGTCGGCTCCAAGTTCGTTGAGATGACGATCATCAACTCTAACGGGCAAGTGATCCGCTGAACGCGCATCCCTAAAAAAAAGAAACCGGGCCAGGTGCCCGGTTTTTTTGCGTTCAAGCCGGCTGCAAC
>NZ_VMBJ01000189.1:0-250 GCF_010608305.1 Stenotrophomonas sp. AS012628
GTTCGCGGACCAGCTTGCCGGATGCGTCCAGCAGGCCCTGTTCGGCGCCGTAGAGAATCAGCTTTTCCGCTTCCAGGTCGATGGCGGCGCGCATGGCCACGTCTTCGCAGGCCAGGTTGAAGATTTCCCCGGTCGGCGAGTAGCCCAGCGGCGAGAGCAGGACGATGCTGCGCTCGTCGAGAAGGCGGCCAATGCCCTTGCGGTCGATGCGACGGACCTCGCCGGTATGGTGGTAGTCGACACCCTCGAC
>NZ_VMBJ01000019.1:0-70584 GCF_010608305.1 Stenotrophomonas sp. AS012628
CGGTGGCGGTGGCCGCTCCGGCGGTGGCGGTGCTTCGGGGGGCTGGTGATGATCCAACGACTGTGTCGTCATGTGTTTTCGCCGTCGGTACGGCGCGCGTTCCCGCCGGACACCCTGCAGGCGATCACCGAGGCCATCGCGGCCGGTGAGCAGCGCCACGGCGGGCAGGTGATGTTCGCGGTGGAAGCGGACCTGCCGCTGGCCGCGCTGTGGCACAGGGTCACCCCACGCCAGGCCGCCGAGCATGCCTTCGCGCGCCTGCGCACCTGGGATACCACCCACAACAATGGCGTGCTGATCTACCTGCTGCTGGCCGACCACGCCATCGAGATCGTCGCCGACCGTGGCCTGCACGGCCGGGTCAGCCCGGCGCAGTGGCAGCGGGTCTGCACCCACCTGCGCGAGGGCCTGCGTGGTTCCCATCCGGTGGAAGCGCTGCAGGATGCCATCGACGAGGTCTCCAGCCTGATCGAAGGGCACTTTCCGGCCTCGACGCGGTCGAACGATGACGCGTTGCCGAACTCGCCCCAGCTCCTTGGTTGAGCCGGGGCGGCACTGGCCCGAGAATAGGCGTTCAACCGCAAGGCACCTTCCATGATCTATTTCCACGACATCGACCCCATCGCCCTCTCGTTGGGGCCGATCAAGGTGCACTGGTACGGCATCATGTACCTGCTCGGCTTCACCGCGGCCTGGCTGCTGGGCCGCAAGCGCATCGCCGCCGGTCGCCTGCCGGGCGTCGATGCCAACGGCTTCTCCGACCTGCTGTTCTACGCCATGCTCGGCGTGGTGCTGGGCGGACGCATCGGCTACATGCTGTTCTACGCGCTGGGCGATTTCCTGCACAACCCGCTGCTGCTGTTCAAGGTGTGGGACGGTGGCATGAGCTTCCACGGTGGCCTGCTGGGCGTCCTGGGTGCCTGCTGGTGGTGGTCGCGCAAGCACGCGCTGCACTTCTTCGACACCATGGATTTCATGGCGCCGCTGGTGCCGCTGGGCCTGGGCTTCGGCCGCATCGGCAACTTCATCGGCGCCGAGCTGTGGGGCAAGTACACCGACGGCACGTGGGGCGTGGTGTTCCCGTCCGGCCTGCCGGCGCCGCTGAACCAGCTGGACCACGCGACCCTGCAGACGCAGTTCGCGACCGGTGCGCTGAACCAGTTCGCACGGCATCCCTCGCAGCTGTATGAAGCGTTCCTGGAAGGCCTGGTGATGTTCGTGGTGCTGTGGGCCGTGTCGGCCAAGCCGCGCCACCGTTACCTGGTGGGTGGCCTGTTCGCGCTGCTGTACGGACTGTTCCGCTTCGCGGTGGAGTTCGTGCGCATGCCCGACAACGGTGTCTACGTGGCCTTCGACTGGCTGACCCGCGGCCAGATCCTCAGCCTGCCGCTGATCGCCTTCGGCCTGGTGCTGCTGGTGATGTCGCGCCGCGCGCCGGTACTGCAGCCGCAGCTGCCGGTGGCTGCCGAGGGCAAGGCATGAAGGCTTACCTGGACCTGCTCTCGCACGTGCTTGAGCACGGCGCCGAGAAGAGCGACCGCACCGGCACCGGTACCCGCAGCGTGTTCGGCTGGCAGATGCGTTTCAACCTGGCCGAAGGCTTCCCGCTGGTCACCACCAAGAAACTGCACCTGCGCTCGATCATCCATGAGCTGCTGTGGTTCCTGAAGGGCGACACCAACATCGGCTACCTGAAGGACAACCAGGTGCGGATCTGGGACGAGTGGGCCGATGCGAACGGCGACCTCGGCCCGGTCTACGGCAAGCAGTGGCGCAGCTGGGCCACCGCCGATGGTGGCGAGATCGACCAGATGCAGTGGCTGGTGGACGAGATCAAGCGCAACCCCGATTCGCGCCGGCTGGTGGTCAGCGCCTGGAACGTAGGCGAGCTATCGCAGATGGCGCTGATGCCGTGCCACAACCTGTTCCAGTTCTATGTGGTGGACGGCAAGCTCAGCTGCCAGCTCTACCAGCGCAGCGGCGACATCTTCCTCGGCGTGCCGTTCAACATCGCCAGCTACGCGCTGCTGACCCACATGGTGGCGCAGGCCACCGGCCTGGGCGTGGGTGATTTCGTGCATACGCTGGGCGATGCGCACCTGTATTCGAACCACTTCGAGCAGGCGCGCGAGCAGCTGTCGCGTGAACCGCGCGCGCTGCCGAAGCTGTGGTTGAACCCGGAGGTGACCGACCTGTTCGGCTTCCAGTTCGACGACATCCGCATCGACGGCTACGATCCGCACCCGGCGATCAAGGCGCCGGTAGCGGTATGAGTTCCCGATTGATTTCCGGGGGCCTGCTGGCGCTGGGCGGCATGCTGCCGCTGGCCATGGTGCAGGCCGGACCGGCCGATGCGCTGTCGTTGGCCCGGCAGGTCAATGAGCAGATCGTGCACAAACACATGCGCGAGGAAGTGCAGGCGTTCGCTGGGGCGTTCAACGGCAGCACGATGATGCCCCAGGATGTGCCGGAAGGCTGCCGGGCGCAGATGCGTGAGGCGGTAACCGGCATGTACACGGCGATGACCGAGCACCTGAAGGCGGGTGTCGAGGATCCGGCCTATCAGCGCACGCTCGAGCAGCAGCTTGCCACCGTCTATTCCAGTGACCAGTTGCAGGCGTTTCTGGCACGTCGTGCCAGCACCGACACTGCTGCGTTGTCGGCAGACATCCTGTCCGGACCGGGCCTGAAGGATATCGAAGAGGCGCAGAAGCAGAAGATCCTCGATGGCCTGGATGACCAGTCCACGTCTAGTCCTGCGCTGGCGGCGGCGCTGCAGGCCGCCAGTGCCGCCAACGCTGCCTGCGAACGCCTGCAGATCGACGCCAGCTGAGGAGGTGGTAGCAATGAAGCTGTCGATGATCGTGGCGTTGGATCGCAACCGTGGCATCGGCCAGGGCAATGCCATGCCCTGGCACCTGCCAGATGATTTCAAGCACTTCAAGGCGCTCACCCTGGGCAAGCCGATCCTGATGGGGCGCAAGACGGCCGAGTCGATCGGCCGCGTGCTGCCGGGGCGGACCAACCTGGTGCTGACCCGCAGCGGCCAGGTGCCGTTCGAGGGCATGCGCGCGGTAGCGTCGCTGGATGAGGCGAAGGCGATTGCCGAACGCGAGGGCGCCAGCGAGTTGTGCATCATCGGCGGCGGCGAGATCTTCCACCAGCTGCTGGACCAGGCCAGTGACCTGTACCTGACCTGGGTGGATGCCGAAGTCCCCGCCGATACCCATTTCCCCGAGGTGGATGCGCAGGACTGGCGGGAAGTGAGCAGCGAGCCGCACCCGGCCGACGAACGCCATGCCCACGCGTTCCGCTTCGTGCACTACGTGCGCCGCTGAAGATGGTTTCCTGTAGAGCCGAGCCATGCTCGGCTGCTGTTGCCGGACACATCCCTTAGCCGAGCATGGCTCGGCTCTACAGGATTGCCTACGGCATCCGGTAATGCCCGATGATGGCGTGCTGGAACAGCAGATTCTCTTCGCGTGTGCCGCGCGCGATGTTGTGCAGTACCAGCGGCGTGCCGTTGGCCAGCTTGCGGTCGGAGACGATGCCCACGTGCAGCAGGCCGTTGCCGTTGAGCTTCCAGGCGACGATGTCGCCGGCCGCGTAGTCGGCGGCGAGGGCCGTGATCGGCTGCTGCCAGCCCAGCCGTTCGAACCAGCGCATCAGGTTCGGTACGCGGCGATGATCGATGTTGCGATCCGGTCGTGACAGGCCCCATATCGTGGGATAGGCGCTGAAGTTGCCGCGCATGTCTTCATGCACGCGGGCCTGCAGGTCCACGTCCAGACTGCGCAGCGCGCGCACCACCACGTCGGTGCACACGCCGCGATCAACCGGGACGTCGCCGCCGGGATAGGCCAGCACCTGATAGGCAGGGTCGTAGCGGGTGGTGACGCCGATCTGCGCGCGCGCTGCAGCCACCAGCGGCGGCGAAGGCGCCTGCGGCTGCGATGGCGTGTGGCCGACGTTTCCGCCGCCGGTGGGGGCCGGGGCCGAAGTGGGCTGGCAGCCGCTGGCCAGGGCCAGCGTCAGCAGCACCATCCATGGTGCCCAGCCGCGCCGCGTCATGCCTGCGGCGGAGGACTGTTGTTGCCGGGGCCCGCGGAGCCACCACCACCGCCACCACGGCGACGACGACGGCGCGGGCCGCGATTGCCCGGGGTGGCGGCCGGAGCGTTACCGCCGCCCTGTTCCTTGCCCTGCGCCGACGCAGCCGGGCGCTCGTGCGCCGGGCGTGCTGGCGGGCGGGCGTTGGGCACGGGGGCGGGTACATCGCGGCCTGGCACCTGCACCACGCGCAGTTCATCGGTATCGAGCTGGATCGCGGTGAGCTTGCCGCCCCAGACCGCGCCGGTGTCGATGGCGTGCACGCCCTGGGTGATGGTCAGGCCCAGCGCCGACCAGTGGCCGCAGACCACCTTCAGGTCGCGCTCGACCCGGCCCGGCACTTCGAACCAAGGATACAACCCCTGTTCCTGCGTGCCCGGCGTGCCCTTGTCCTCGATGCCGATGCGCCCGCGTGGGGTGCAGTAGCGCATGCGGGTGAGCACATTGATGATCGCGCGCGAGCGGTCGTAGCCGGACAGGTTGGGGGCCCAGCTCGGCTTGTCGCCATACATGTTGCGGAACAGCTTGCGGTAGCCGGCGCCGTGCAGCTGCACCTCGACCTCGGCGGCATGCTTTTCGGCCATCTGTGTGGTCCACTTCGGCGCCAGGCCGGCATGCACCATCATCCAGCCCAGCTCGCGGTCCACGTGCACCAGCTTCTGCAGGCGCAGCCAGTCCAGCAGTTCGTCGCGGTCCTCGGCCTGCACGATGCGCAGCAGGTCCGGGTTGACCTTGCGCTGTTCCTCTTCGGTGCGCGCACCGACGGCCAGCAGCGAAAGGTCATGGTTGCCCAGCACCACCACGCTGTGATCGCGCAGCGAATGCACCAGCCGCAGCGTTTCCAGCGACTGGCCACCCCGGTTCACCAGGTCGCCGCAGAACCACAGGGTGTCCTGCGCCGGGTCGAAACGGATCCTTTCCAGCAGTCGCTGGGTGACGTCATAGCAGCCCTGCAGGTCGCCGATCGCCCACACACTCATCGTTCGGCCTCCGTGTCAGTGCAGGGTACGCGGGATGGCCAGCACGAAAGGTGCGACCGGCGCGGCAAATTCGGTGCCGTCGTCGGCGACCATGTCGTAGTGGCCCTGCATGGTCCCGTGATCGGTCCCCAGCATGACACCGGACGTGTAATGGAAGTCTTCACCGGGACGCAGGCGCGGCTGCTCGCCGATCACCCCGTCGCCGTCGACATGCTCGACGCGGCCGTTGGCATCGGTGATGCGCCAGTGGCGTGCGACCAGGCGCGCGGCAACACGTCCCTGGTTGTGGATGCGGATCGTGTAGGCGAACGCATAGCGCCCGTCTTCCGGCGCGGATTGATCGTCGAGGAAGCGCGGTGCGACTTCGACGGAGATGGCATAAACGTCAGCGTCTTCCATACCGGCAGTGTAATCAGGAGGCATTGGCCAAGGCGATGAATTCGGCCACGTCCAGCTGTTCGGCGCGGGCATCGGGACGCACGCCGGCGGCAACGAACTGTTCGGCGGACACCACCTTGTTCAGGGCGTTGCGCAGGGTCTTGCGGCGCTGCCCGAAGGCGGCCTTGACCACCTCGGCGAAACGCTTGTGGTCGTTGATGTTGATCGTGGCCGGGTCACGCGGCACCAGCCGCACCACGGCCGAATCGACCTTCGGCGGCGGCCGGAACGCGCCCGGCGGCACCACGAACAGCGAGGTCACCTCGCAGTACGCCTGCAGCATCACGCTGAGACGGCCGAATACCTTGCTGCCGGGACCGGCGGCCATGCGGTCAACCACTTCCTTCTGCAGCATGAAGTGCATGTCGCGGATGACCGCGGCATGTTCCAGTGCATGGAACAGGATCGGCGAGGAGATGTTGTAGGGCAGGTTGCCGACCAGGCGGATCGGCTGGCCGGCAGCGAGCTCGGTGAAGTCCACGCGCAGCACGTCGCGGTGGACGATGGTCAGCTCGCCCAGCGGCTCGGCGGCGGCGGTCAGCGGCGCGATCAGGTCGCGGTCGAACTCGATCACCGTCAGTTTCGGATGCACGCGCAGCAGCGGCAGGGTGATCGCGCCCTGGCCGGGACCGATCTCGACCAAGCGGTCACCGTCTTTCGGGTTGACCGCCATCACGATCTTGTCGATGTAGTGGCGGTCGGCCAGGAAATGCTGGCCAAGCTGCTTCTTGGCCGGGGCGGTGAACACCGGGCCGGAGGGGGAATGCGGGGAATTCATGCGCTCAGTGTACGTTGCCGCGCAAGCTGCGCACACAACGTCGTTGCCGCCTGCAGGCTGGAAGGATCGGCAATGCCGCGCCCGGCCATATCCAGTGCCGTGCCATGGTCCACCGCCACGCGCGGGTAGGGCAGGCCCAGGGTCAGGTTCACCGCCTGCTCGAAGCCCGAATACTTCAGCACCGGCAGGCCCTGGTCGTGGTACATCGCCAGCACGGTGTCGACGCCCGCCAGCTTGGCCGGCAGGAAGGCGGTATCGGCCGGCAGCGGCCCGATCAGGTCCATGCCCTCGGCGCGCAGGCGCTGCAGCAGCGGGATGATCAGGTCCAGCTCCTCACGACCCAGATGGCCGTCTTCGCCGGCGTGCGGATTCAGGCCGAGCACGGCGATGCGCGGCGCAGGCAGGCCGAACTCGCGGCGCAGGGCGGCATGCACGGTGCGCAGGGTGTGTTCCAGGCGGGGCGCGGTGATCGCGTCGGCCACCTTGCGCAGTGGCAGGTGGGTAGTGGCCAGGGCCACGCGGACGATGTGGTTGGCCAGCATCATCACCACCTTCACCCCGGCCTGGTCGGCCAGCAGTTCGGTGGTCCCACTGTAGGCGATGCCGCCTTCGTTGATGACCGCCTTGTGCACCGGGCCGGTGACCACGCCGTGCAGTTCGCCAGACAGGCAGGCCTGGCCAGCACCGAGCAGGGCACCGATGACGGCGCCGGCATTGGCCGGGTTGGCCTGGCCGAAGTGGCTGGGCACGGTATTGGCCACAACGCGCACACGCAGATCGCCGGGGACGCGTGCTTCGGCGTCCTCGGGCAGCAGCTGCAGCGGCAGGTTCAGCGCGGCGGCGGCCGCGCGCAGGGTATCCGGGTCGGCGAAGGCCAGCAGCCGGCAATCTTCACGCGGCTGCTGGACGAGGCGGACACACAGCTCCGGGCCGATCCCGGCGGGCTCGCCCGGTACCAGAGCGAGCTCGGGACGCATCGGTCAGGACTGCGGCGGCGTGGCGGTATTTTCCGCGCGGTCCCCGCTGCGGAAGCTGACATAGGCTTCGCCGCGCAGTTCCTGCAGGAAGCGGTTGTACTCGTCTTCCAGCTTGCGGCGGCCGATGGTCTCGCGGATCTGGGCGCGCTGGTTGTCGTTGGTCACGTCGGTCTGGCGGGTGGCCACGCGCTGCACGATGTGCCAACCGGCATCGGTGCGGAACGGCTGGCTGACGCCGCCATCCTGGATGCCGGACACCTGCTGGCCGAACGCCGGGCCGAACGCGTCGACCGGGAACCAGCCCAGATCGCCGCCCTGGCCCTTGCTGTTGTTGTCCTCGGAGGACTCCTTGGCCACGGTCTCGAAGTCCGCGCCACCGGCGATGCGGGCCCGCAGGGTATCGATCTTGGCCTTGGCGGCAGCGTCGCTCTGGTGATCGTCCACGCGCACCAGGATGTGGCGGCCGTGGTACTCGGTGACCGTGTGCTCACCACCGCTGGCGGCGCTGGCATCACGCACTTCCACCAGCTTCAGCAGCTGGAAGCCGCTGGGGCCGCGGATCGGGCCGACCACTTCGCCGGGCTTCATCTTTTCCATCATCTGCGCGAAGGCCTGCGGGATTTCATCCAGGCTGCGCCAGCCCAGGTCGCCGCCTTCCAGCGCGTTGGGGCTGTCCGAATAACGCACGGCGGCCGCGTTGAAGTCCAGCTCACCCTTGTCCAGCAGGGCCTTCACGCCCTCGGCCTTCTTCTGGCCGGTGGCGATCTGGTCGGCGTTGGAGCCGTCGGGCAGGGCGATCAGGATGTGTGCCAGGTGGTACTGGTTGCCCACCGTGGCCTGCTGCTTCAGCGCGGCGTCCACTTCACCCTCGCTGACACTGATGCGGCTCTGCGCGAAGCTCTGGCGCAGGCGCTGCACGGTGATTTCATCGCGCACCGAAGCACGGAAATCGTTGAAATCGATGCCGTCGTGGGCCAGGCGCTGGCGCAGTGCATCCAGGTTCGAGCCGTTCTGCTGGGCGATGGCATTCATCGCCTGGTTCAGCTCCTGGTCGCTGACGCGGATGCCGCTGCCCTGGGCGCGGGCCACCTGCAGCTTGACCAGCACCAGGCGCTCGAGCACCTGGCGGCTGAGCACGTCTTCCGGCGGCAGCTGGTTTTCACGGCCGGCGTACTGCGCCTTGATGTTGGCGATCGCACGCTGGAGCTCGCTCTGCAGGATCACGTCCTCGTCGACGACGGCGGCGATGCGGTCCAACGGCTGCGCCTCCTGCGCGAGCACCTGCAGGGGGGCGGACACGCTGGACACCGCCAGCAGGGAGGCGAGAAGAACGGGGAAGCGCTTGGTCATGGGATCTGATTCGGATCGTAGTCATCCCGGGTCGCCCCGGTGTTGCTGGGCGGCACGAGATAGAGGTCGTCGCGGTTGTAGCCGAGGATAGCACGGCGCAGCGTACGGTCCGTGTCCTGGCCGATGGAGCTGAGGCCCTTGAGCACGAACTCCAGCTGGAAGGAGTTGTTCATGTCGCCTTCGCGGTTGCGCACGTAGCGGCGGGCCACCGCACGGACCGCCAGGCAGCAGCTGTCCCACTGCACGCCGGCGATGATCTCCAGCGGTTCCTTGTCCTGCAGCGAGTAGTAATACCGGCCCACCAGGCTCCAGCGCGCATTCAGCGGGTACAGGAACGACAGGTCGGCCTGCTCCAGCAGGGTCCGGTCATGCTTGTTGGCGGTCGCCGGGGCGCCGGCGTTGATGCGGTAGCGGTAGCTGAGGTTGATCACGCCATCGTTGGGCATCAGATAGCGGGCGCGGACGCTGGCCAGATCCTCGCGCTTGTACTTCGGGTCCCACTGGTAGGTGGCGCCCAGGGTCCAGCGGTCGTTGATCATGTAGTTGCCGTCGGCGATCCAGGCCGACTTGCCCTTCTCCACCGGTGCGCCGCCCGGCGTGGTGCTGACCCGCGATTCGTCGAAGTACTGGATCTGGCCGATCGCGGCCGAGAAGCGTTCCTTGCCGGTGGTCTGGTCGATGAAGCGGGTGCCCAGTGCCAGGGTCAGCTGGTTGGCATCGTTCTGGCGGTCGGCGCCGGTATAGCGCGAGTCGCGGAACAGCTGGCCCCAGCTGAAGGTGAAGTCACGGGTGTCGAAGATCGGCAGCTCGTCCTGGTTGCGATAGGGCGTGCGCAGGTAGAACAGGCGCGGCTCCAGGGTCTGCAGGAATGACTTGCCACCGATCGACGTCTCGCGATCGAAGAACAGGCCGGCATCAAGGCTGCCGATCGGCAGGCTGCGGCTGGGCGAGGTATTGCCGCGCAGTTGTTCCGGGGTGGCCGTGGCCGGGTCGATGCCCTGCGAGCGCAGGATCTGGGCCTGGATGCCGTTGACGCCGTCGACCAGGCCGCGGTCCAGCTGGTAGGCCGTATAGCGGTAGGCCAGGGTCGGGGTGATGTACCAGGCCGCGCCACTGATCGGGAACGACACGTACGGCTTCACGTCCAGGCGCGAGCCACCGCTGATGCCAAGACCGGATGTCTGCTGGATGCCGTTCCGCGTGTACTGCAGATCCGTGCCCCGGTCCGGTCCGTACTTGAAGTTGACGTCGTCGTGGGTGAAGCGCACCGCTTCGGTGTAGATGCCGGTTTCCAGCCACGGCAGCACCGGCTTGTTCCAGTTGAAGAACAGGCGTGGCTCGCGGTTGTAGGGCAGGGCGCGCTCGTCGAGGGTGTAGTCGGTCAGCTGCCAGCGGTCGGCCATGATGCCGGCCGTCCAGTTCTGGCCGGTGCCGTACAGGCCGATGGTGCTCTGCAGGTTGGAGGCGGTCACGCCCACCAGGCGGTTGGCGAAGTCCTCGACATAGCGCTCGTCGCTCACCCAGGCCAGGTTGGCGCGGGCCTGCCAGTGGCTGTTCACGTTGTGGTAGCCGTCGAACATCACCCGGCCGCGGTCGCGGTCGCGCAGCTTGTCGCTGGGCATGTAGCTGGTCAGCACCTCGCCACGGCCGCCGTTGTAGAGGTAGCGGAACTCGTTGTCGAGCAGCAGGCCGCGCCGGCTCATGTAGCGCGGAGTCAGGGTGTCATCGTAGTTCGGCGCCAGATTGAAGTAGATCGGCTGCGCGTAGTCGAAACCGTTGCGGCCGGACATGCCCAGCTGCGGGAACAGCAGGCCGGTCTTGCGGCGGTCATCGATCGGGAACTTGAAGTAGGGCGCCCACAGCACCGGCACCTTGCCGATGCGCAGCACCGCGTTGCGGGCCGTGCCGAAGCCTTCGTCGTTGTCCACTTCGATCTGCGGCGCCGACAGCTTCCATACCGGCTGCGACGGGTCGCAGGTGGTGTAGGTGGACCGGTGCATCTGGCCGACCGCGCCCTGCAGGTCGACCGACTCGGCATCGCCGTTGCCCCGGCGCGACACCAGCTGGTACTTGATGTCGGAGATCTTGTGGGTGTCGCTTTCCTGGTTGCCTTCGGCGCGCTTGGCGACCATCCGGATCGACCCGTCCTGGTAGCGGACATTGCCGTCGGCGATGTAGTTGCCGGTCTCGGTGTCGAAGCTGAGCTTGTCGGTACCGACGAACTGGTCACCGCGGCGCAGCGCCACGTTGCCCTCGTACTGCGGCACGGTGGTGGTGCCCAGCAGCTGGTCGCCTTCGATGTCGGTCGGCTGGTTCTCGCGGGCGGCCGCGGCAGCAGCCTTGTCCTGGGCCGGGACCGGGGTGGGGGCGTCTGTGAACGCGGGAATGACGTCGGTGGCCGGGCACAGGCCCCAGTTGAGCGGCTTATCATCGGCCATCGCCGGCAGGCTGATGGCGATGCTCAGAGGCAGGGGAAGCAGGCGGAGGGCTCGGCGCACGCGGTTCGGATTCGGGCGAAAACGGACGGTAGCTTGCCCCATCCCTTGCATAGGGGCAATGAAGGGCGCCGGAGCCTGCCGGTTCGGGTTCATCCGGCGGAGGCACCCGCAGAGGGGGTGATCAGGGCCTGGACATGGGCCACGCTGCACTCGGCCAGGGCCTGCAGGTCGTAGCCTCCCTCCAGCATCGAGACCACCCGGCCGGCCGCGTGACGGCGTGCCAGCGCGTGCAGTTCACGGGTGATCCAGGCGAAATCGTCGGTCTCCAGCATCAGGTCCGCCTGCGGATCACGCAGGTGGGCGTCGAAGCCGGCCGAGATCAGCAGCAGCTGCGGGCGGAAGTCGTCGATGGCCGGCAGCATCTCGTCGGCCCAGACGTTGCGAAAGCGGAAGCCGCCGCTGCCCGGCGGCAGCAGGATGTTCATCAGGTTGCCGGCACCGCGGTCGCGGCGCAGGCCGGAATTGGGAAACAGCCCGGCCTGGTGGGTGCTGTAGTACGAGACCCGGGCATCGTGCTGGAAGATGTCCTGGGTGCCATTGCCGTGGTGCACGTCGAAATCGACCACCGCGATCCGCTCCAGGCCATGGCGGTCGCGGGCATAGGCGGCGGCGATGGCGATGTTGTTCAACAGGCAGAAGCCCATCGCCGTGCTGCTGGTGGCGTGGTGGCCCGGCGGGCGCACCGCGCAGAAGGCCAGCGGGTCCTCGCCCAGCATCACCGCATCGACTGCGGCCACACCGGCACCGGCGGCGTGCACGGCGGCGCTGGCCGAGCCGGGCGAGGTCCAGGTGTCCATGTCCAGCTGGCGCAGCGGCGCGGTCTGCGGCTGCAGCACGAAGTCGAGCAGGGCGCTGTCGTGGACCCGGGTCAGTTCGCCGAACTTGGCCGGCGGCGCTTCGCGCCAGTCCAGCTGGCCGGGGAAGGCCGCGTGCAGCGCGTCCAGCACATGCTGCAGGCGTTGCGGGCATTCGGGATGGCCGGGACCGGGGTCATGCAGCAGGCAGGACGGGTGGGTATAGACCAGCATCGTGCCGACTCAGCGCTGGCGCTGCTGCGGTTGCCACAGCGCTTCGCCCTCGCCATCGGCGCGGGCCAGCACCCGGGCCAGCACGAACAGCAGGTCCGACAGCCGGTTGAGGTACTGCAGCGCCTCGCTGCGCACGGCTTCGTGGCGGGCCAGGGTGACCGTTTCGCGCTCGGCGCGGCGGACGATGGTACGGGCCAGATGGCAGCGCGCGGCGGCTTCGCCGCCGGCTGGCAGGATGAATTCCTTCAGCATCGGCAGGTCGGCGTTGTAATGGTCCAGCTGCTGTTCCAGGGCCGAAACGTCGGCGGCATGGATCGCAGCGTGGCCGGGGATGCACAGTTCGGCGCCCAGGTCGAACAGCTGGTGCTGCAGATGCACCACCAGCGCGCGCACATCCTCGGGCAGGGGAGCAGCCAGCAGCAGGCCGAGCGCGGCGTTGGCCTCGTCGACGGTGCCGAAGGACGCCACGCGGGCGTCATCCTTGGCCACGCGCTGGCCGTCGCCAAGGCCGGTACTGCCGTCGTCGCCGGTGCGGGTGTAGATGCGCGAGAGGCGATGACCCATGGCGCGGCTCAGTGGCGGATGTCGCGGCGGGCCTGCTGGAGCTTCAACACCTGCTCCACGGCCAGCTGCAGGGCGGCGGCCAGCGCTACATAGATCGCCGTGGTGCGCAGGTAGGGCCCGAACCACTGCGCGTAGTTCTGCGCCCAGCCGGCCAGGGTCGGCTCGGCCACGTTGCGGCTGGACCAGTAGAAGCCGCCCTGTGCCAGCAGGTGGCAGACCGCCACCGAGGCGACCAGCAGCAGTGCGCCCTTGGCCAGTACCGGCCAGCGCGCGCCCTGGTAGTTGCGGCCCAGCAGCATGCCGCCGGCCCACAAAGAGAAGTAGGCCGGCAGCAGCAGCCAGTAGCCCGGCGACACGCAGTAGTGCTGCCAGAAATCCAGTCCGCTGCTGCGGATCACGATCCAGTCGACCAGCACGGCGAACACCATCAGCAGCGGGAACGCCCAGCGCGTCCAGCGGGCCAGGTAGAAGCCACCGATGAAGAACACGGCCCAGGAGGCATCCGGAATGGCCGCGAAGTGGTTGACCCGGGTCGCCGCCAGCAGCAGTACGAGTACGGACAGGACGAAGGCGCGGTTGGCGGTATCGGACATGGCGGGGGCCCGGAGCGGATTCAGGTTTCATTCTAGCCCGCCGCGCAGGTTGGCGCAGGTGCCGCCCGTTCGGCGTACAGTCGGGGCGAGCGCGTATCATGAACACATGAGTGAACGACATGACGTGCTGATCGTCGGTGGTGGCCTGGTCGGTGCCAGCCTGGCCATTGCCCTGGACCGCCTGGGCCGCGACGTGGGCCTGCTCGAGGCCAGCCCGGCCGGCGAGCTGCCTGCGGTGTTCGACCAGCGCAATCTCAGTTTCGCCGCTGCCACCGTCAATGCGCTGACCGCGCTGGGGGTGATGCAGAAGCTGGCGATGGCACCGGGCCCGATCCGGCGCATCCATGTCAGTCGTGCCGGCGATTTCGGCCGTGTGCAGCTCGAAGCGGCCGATTACGACCGGCCGTGGTTCGGCCAGGTGGTGGTCGCGCGCGATTTCGGCCAGGCGCTGGAAGCGCGGCTTCAGGAGCTGCCGCGCCTGCGCCGTTATCGGCCGATGCGGTTCCTGGGGCTGGGCGAGGTGGTGGACGGCTACCGCCAGGTGCGGGTGGCTGACGAGGCGGGTGAACGCGTGCTGCTGGCACGTCTGGTGGTGGGGGCCGATGGCACCACCAGCGGCGTGCGTGGCGCGCTGGGCATCGAGGTCGACCGCCATGATTTCCAGCAGACCCTGTTCGTGGCCCGCGTGCGCAGCCAGCGCGCGCCGGACGGCACGGCCTGGGAGCGGTTCACCGATACCGGCCCGACTGCCCTGCTGCCGCGTGGCGATCGTCACTTCGGCACCGTGCATGGCGTAGCGCGCGACCACGCCGATGCGGTAATGGCGCTGGACGATGCGGCGTGGCTGCAACGCCTGCAGAACGCGATCGGCTGGCGTGCCGGCCGCCTGCTCGAATCCGGTCCGCGCAGTGCTTATCCGCTCATCCAGGTACTGGCGCGCGCGCTGGCCAGTGAACGCACGGTACTGCTGGGCAATGCCGCGCAGACCATTCATCCGCTGGGTGCACAGGGCTTCAACCTGGGCCTGCGCGATGCGCTGACCCTGGCCGAGCTGCTGGAGGATGCGCATGAGGATGCCGGCAGTGATGCACTGCTGCAGGCCTATGTCGCGCGCCGCGAGGAAGATCGCCGGCAGACGGTGGCGTTCTCCGGCGGCCTGGCGCGCCTGACCAGCAACCCGGCGCCGCTGATGCGGCCGCTGCGCAGCCTCGGCCTGGTGGCCGCGCAACGCGCGTCGGTGCAGTCGATGCTGGTCGGTGGCGCGATGGGCTTCCGTGGCGACGTGCCGCGCCTGTGCCGTGGAGAAGCCGCATGAGCCGGCGCACGCGTCTTGATGTGGCCATCGTCGGTGGTGGCGTGGTCGGTGCCGCGTGTGCGCTGGCGCTGGCCGATGCCGGCCTGTCGGTTGCGCTGGTGGAAGGCCGTGAACCGGCGCCGTGGCAGGCCGCACAGCCTGACCTGCGCGTGTTCGCCTTTGCCGCCGACAACGTGCAGCTGTTGAACCGCCTGGGCGTGTGGCCGGCGATCGCGCAGGCCCGCGCCTGGCCCTACCGACGCATGCAGGTGTGGGACGCGGCCGGTGGCGAGGATCTGCTGTTCGACGCTGATCGTTTCGGCCGGCGCGAACTGGGCTACATCGTCGAGAACGGCCTGCTGCAGGACCGCCTGTGGGCGGCGCTGCCGGCGGCGGGCGTGCAGCTGCACTGCCCGGCACGGGTGGAAGCACTGGAGCAGGACGAGGATGGCGTGCGCCTGCGCCTGGATGACGGTCGCCGCCTGGAAGCGGCGTTGGCGGTGGCCGCCGACGGTGCCGAATCGACCCTGCGCCAGCTGGCCGGGATCGAGGTTGAAAAGCATGACTACCACCAGCGTGGCGTGGTGGCCTACGTGGACAGCGATCTTCCCAACCAGGCCACGGCCTGGCAGCGTTTCCTGCCGAGCGGTCCACTGGCGCTGCTGCCGGTGGCCGAGCGCCGCAGCTCCATCGTCTGGACCCTGCCCGAGGATGAAGCGGCTCGCGTGCTGGCGTTGGACGAGGACAGCTTCAACCGCGAACTGACCCGCGCCTTCGCTGCACGCCTGGGCGAACTGCGTCTGGCCTCGCCGCGTGCGGCGTTCCCGCTGCGCCGCCAGCTGGCCCGTCACTATGTGGCCGGCCGCGTGCTGGCGCTGGGCGATGCCGCACATGTGGTGCATCCGCTGGCCGGGCAGGGCGTGAACCTGGGGCTGCGCGATGTCGCCGCCCTGCAGCAGTGGCTGGCGCCGTCCGCCGAGCGTCGGGGCCAGCCGCGGCTGTCGCCGCAGCGCCTGCAGCGCTGGGCGCGCGAACGGCGCAGCGACAACCACATCGCCGCCTACAGCTTCGATGCGATCAACCGCCTGTTCTCCAACGACGAAATGCACCTGACCCTGGCCCGCGGTCGTGCGCTGGGCTGTGTCGGCAAATGGCCGCCGCTGGTGCAGGCGTTCTGGAAGCGCGCCGCTGGGGTGTAAGCGGAATACATGCCGCACGACGCTTCCGGCATCAGTGAACAAAAAAAGGGGACGGAGGGGATCAAGTCGTTTGTGCCACAAACGACTTGATCCCCTCCGTCCCTTTTTTCAGTCGACCAGCCAACCGGCCAGGTCTGCACGATCCAGCTTGCCGCGACGCTTCACGTCCAATGCATTGAACTCATCGGCCAGTGCCGGATTTGCCTGCGCTTCCTCGCGGCTGATGAAACCATCGCCGTTCACATCCAGCGCGGCGAAGTGGATGCGGTACTGGCCAACCACGCTGCTGGGCTCCAGCGAACGCACCGTCACCTGTGCCTCGCCGGCCGGCTGTGCAATCTCGACGCTGCCGCTGACCCGACCGGCATCCAGTGGCTGCTGGCGGATCGCGCCGCCGGTGGGGCCCAGCGGCTGGCTCTGCGCCGGGGTGTGCGGCAGGTGCTGGGCCATGGCCGGTGCGGCTGACAGCAAAGTGATCAGCAGGGTGAGCGAGTGGTAGCGCATGGTTCCCTTCCCCGGTAGCGCCGGGCCATGCCCGGCGGATGCAATGGGTTCAGCGCAGCGGCGAGGCCAGCACCGTGATTTCTTCCCGATCGTGATACAGCTGCTTGGCGCGCACCACCAGCGGCTTGCCGGCCTGGTCCTGGAACAGGTCCAGGCACAAGCGGGTTTCGTCCCAGCGCTTCTTCATCGGCAGCTTCAGGTTGAAGATCGCGTGCCGGCACCAGCCTTCGCGGAACCAGGTGGCCATGCGCTCGGCCACGCGCCGCGGCTGCTCGACCATGTCGCAGACCATCCAGTCCAGCGACTGCTCCGGGTGCCAATGGAAGCCATCGGCACGCAGGTGCTCGACCAGGCCGGTGTCCAGTACGTGCTGGCGCAGCGGGCCGTTGTCGATGCTCAGCACATGCATGTGCTGGCGGGTCAGCACCCAGGTCCAGCCGCCCGGTGCGGCGCCCAGGTCGGCCGCACGCATGCCGGGCTTGGCCAGCGCTTCGCGCTCTTCCGGCGTCAGCAGGGTCAGCAGCGCTTCGTCCAGCTTCAGCGCCGAACGCGAAGGCGCTTCGGGCAGCAGCTTCAGGCGCGGGATGCCCAGTGCCCACGGCGCGCTGTCGGCCGGGTCGGCCACGCAGACGAAGGCATGGGTGCCGTCGACGAACACCACGTGCAGGCGCGGCAGGCGGTTGTTCGGCTTGTCAGTCAGTTTGCCAGCCTTGCGCAGCGCCGGGCGCAGCGCATTGCCAAAGGCGCGGGCAAGCCCGGACAGCGGCTTGCCGGCATCCGAGTCCGGGTGTTCCACCCACAGGTCGCCGAAGCGCGGCGCATCGGCCAGCACTTCCAGCATCGGGGTGATCCGGTCCGCCGGGTCCAGCTGCGGCAGCTCGGCCAGCACCACCAGCTTCTGCCGCGCGAAGATCAGCTCGCGCCAGCGCAGGCGCGGTGCCAGCGCCGCAGCTTCGTCGCACATGAAAAGCACGTAGCCATCATTGCGCTGGGTGCGCGCATAACCGGCGAAACCGGCTTCACCGGCGCGGAACTGCAGCTCGCCGGCCAGCTCGGGCTCGAAGCCCTGCCGGCACAGGCACAGCAGGCCGATGCCGGTTTCAGTAACGGGCGCCATCGCTTTCCCCATAGGCACGCAGCACGCTGCGCGCAGCGTCGCGGTTCAAGCCCTGCACGACTTCGATGCCGCGCTTGTTGAGTTCGCCCACCCAGTCGGCCGGCAGCGGGCCTTCGTCGAACGGGGTCAGTTCCTCGACGTCGGCCGAGTTGGCGCCGATCAGCAGGCGGTCGATGCCGGCCCATACGGTGGCGCCGTAGCACTGGCAGCACGGCTGCGAGCTGGTGGCCAGGGTGACCGGCGACAGCACCGCGTTCAGGCGCGGGGTCTGCAGGCGCTGCTGGGCCAGCATGTAGGCCATGTTCTCGGCGTGCGCCAGCGAGGTCGCGTGCGGCATCACCCGGTTCACGCCGGCGGCGATGACCTTGTCATCCGGGCCGAACACCACGGCACCGAACGGGCCGCCACTGGCGTGTTCGACGTTCAGCCGCGACAGCTCGATCGCCAGCGCGACCTTGGCTTCATCGCCCGGATATCGACGATCCAGGTCGATCTGGTCGTGGATCCAGGCGGGAAGGGTCAGGTGGACTTGCGCGTACAGCATCGCGGGGGTGCCTCGTAGTGGGATGGAGGAAAGTGCGGTTGCTTGGGAAACCGGCGCGCAGTGTAGCTGCACCGGCCTGTATCGGGTGTGGCGGCGGATCAGCCCGGTGAACCGGTACGGATCACCACGTACTGCTTGCGGAATTCCAGCCCGGCCGGCGGCCAGCTGGCCGCGTAGGCGCGCAGCAGGGGAAGGGCGCCGGCGAAGTCGTGGCCGTTGACCCGGCAATCGGCCTCGCACAGGCCATCGGCGTCGCGCGAGGCGAACAGGCGGATGGCAAGGAACTGGCGCGCCTTCAGCAGGTCGTCGAAGGCGTCCATGCTGCGGGTGAACAGGCAGCAGGGGCAGGAACCATGATCGTCTTCGCTGCAGGTGGAGGCATCCACTTCCTGTGCACGGTAGTGCGCCAACGGCCCCAGCACCACGGTGCGCTGGTGTTCCTCGCCATTGTCACCGGCCGGATAGGTCAGGCCCATCATCGGCAGGCCCTGTGCGTCTTGGGCGCCGATCGCGGTCTGCAGGGTCACCAGGTCCACTCGGGCCCAGGCCTGGAAGCCGGACAACAGCGATGCCTGCTCATCGGCACCATTTGCGTGCTGGTACTCGAACAGGCCATCGGCGAACAACTGCGGATGCTGGCTTTCGATGACGGTGGAGGTCTGCCAGCCACCGTTGTCGCGCGCGTGTGCGGCCATTGCATGCGGGGTCAGGCGCAGGCCGCTGTCCAGCAGCAGCGCGTTGCCGTCGACGCGGCTGGCGGTGTCGGCGTCCTGCAGGACCTGCTGCAGCAGCGGGAGGAGTGGAGAAGCACTGTCGGTCATAAAGGCAGGTTGGTAAGAGGAATGCCGCCAATAGGCATGGCCTGGTGTCTCAAAAATGCATGAAGTGCCGGTCCAGCCCGAACTAACCAAGGTAGCTTGTTCCGGGAGTCGCTTTGTCTTGCTTGAGAAGCTTCACCTTCAGCTCCCAGCCCCCGTCGCACGGTTGTCTGCCGCTGAACAGATAAAGAACCTCACCTGCCGAAGCGTTGTTCCTCATTGTCGCGTTGTCTTCAAGATCTATCTGGCTGACAAAGACCATGGGGTTGTCATCAATGAAGCGCCAGCTGGGTTCACGTACCCAACGAGGTGCTTTGTCCATCGAGAGGAAGTACCTGTCGATCGTTTCGATCATCCATGCTTGGATTGCGCCAGGGACAGAGTCGATCCACTTGATGTCGGGTTTTGGATGTGAAGTCGAGAGATATTCGCTGTACACCTTCAGCATGAAGGGCTCCGACTCGCTTCCTTGTATGCCGACACACTTCTTTCCTTCAGCGATCCCTGAGAACGCGGCGCAGAAAATCATGAAATCGCGATCAATCTTCATGCGTGATTCCTCTCAACCGACCTGTCAATCGGATTCTCGTAACGTAAGAAGCAACCCCAGCTTCACAGGGCGTCGAGTTCGGCGCGATATCGCCGCGCGTCGGGCTGCTGCTGCGGATCGTTGCCGTGGTCGCGCAGCCAGGTTTCCAGCTCGCGGCGATAGTCCGCGCGGAAATCGGCATTGCCCGGGCTGAAGTGCAGCTTGCGTGCCGCCACCTCCACGCGCTCGCGCGCACTGGCACGGGCCTGGGCGATGCCGTGCGGGGATTCGTTGGTGAGGATGACAAAGTTGCGCGGGAAACCCGGCGTGTACTTCACCACGAACGGCTGGTCGGGCGCCGGGATGCGGATGGCATTCTCCAGCGGCCACAGCGAGGCGGTGTTGGTGTGGAACACCACTTCCACATCGCGGCCTTCGGCAGTGCGCAGTACCGCTTCGTAGCGCCAGATGTACTGCTCGTTCATCGTCGAGCTGGTCCGCTCGGCCTTGACGATCACCGCTTCACCACGCTCGCCCACTACGTTGAGGAAGGCGGCGTTGAGAAAGTGGCCGAGGAAGATGTTGAGCATCGCCAGCGGGAACACCACGATGGCGTAGCCCGGAAAGCGCCGCCACCACGAGACCAGCCCGGCCAGCACCATCGCCGAAAAGAACGTCAGCAGCGGATGCTGCGAGATGAACCAGAGCAGGGCGGACAGGGCGGTGATCATCGTCGGGTTCGTGCGGGCGCCTTCCCGGCGCCCGCGCAGGTCCTCAGGCCGACCAGGTGTCGCGCAGGGTCACGCTGCGGTTGAACACCGGCTTGGCCTCGGTGTGGTCGCGGCGGTCGGCCACGAAGTAGCCGGTACGCTCGAACTGGAACGACTGCTCCGGCGCGGCGCTGGCCGCGGCCGGCTCGACATAGCCGGTGACGGTGCGGCGCGATTCCGGGTTGAGGTAGTCGCGGTAGGTCTTGCCTTCCGATTCGTCGTCCGGATTGGCCACCGAGAACAGGCGGTCATACAGGCGGATCTCGGCCGGTACGCCGTGCACGGCGCTGACCCAGTGGATGGTGCCCTTGACCTTGCGGTTGGCGCCTTCCATGCCCGGACGCGATTCGGGATCCAGCCAGCCGCGCAGCTCGGTGATGGCGCCGTCGGCATCCTTGATCACTTCATCGCAGCGGATGATGCCGGCGCCGCGCAGGCGCACTTCGCCACCCGGGACCAGGCGCTTCCAGCCCTTCGGCGGTACTTCGGCGAAGTCCTCGCGGTCGATCCACACTTCGCGTGCGAACGGTACTTCGCGGCTGCCGAAGCTCTCGTCCTTCGGGTGGTTGCTGAAGGTCAGCTGTTCTTCGTGGCCTTCCGGCAGGTTGGTCAGCACCAGCTTGACCGGATCGATCACCGCCATGCGGCGCGGCGCGGCACTGTCCAGGTCTTCGCGCAGCGCGCCTTCCAGCACGCTGAAGTCGATCAGCGAGTTCTGCTTGCTGATGCCCACGCGTTCGGCGAACAGGCGCATCGCCGCAGGGGTATAGCCACGGCGACGCAGGCCCTGCAGGGTCGGCATGCGCGGGTCTTCCCAGCCGTCCACCAGCTGTTCGGTGACCAGCGCCATCAGCTTGCGCTTGCTCATCACCGTGTAGTTGATGTTCAGGCGCGAGAACTCGATCTGGCGCGGCTTGGCTGCTTCGCGCGGCAGGCCGGCGTCGACCAGCGGTTGGGTCAGTGCATCGTCATGGGCGAAATCGACGTTGTCCACGCACCAGTCGTACAGCGGGCGGTGGTCTTCGAATTCCAGCGTGCACAGCGAGTGGGTGATGCCCTCGATCGAATCACCCAGCGCATGGGCGAAGTCGTACATCGGGTAGATCGGCCAAGCGTTGCCGGTGTTCTGGTGCTCGACGTGCTTGATGCGGTACAGCGCCGGATCGCGCAGGTTGATGTTGCCGCTGGCCATGTCGATCTTGGCGCGCAGGGTACGCGCGCCATCCGGGAATTCACCGGCCCGCATGCGGCGGAACAGGTCGAGGTTTTCCTCGACGCTGCGGTCGCGCCACGGCGACGGGCGGCCCGGCTCAGTCAGGGTGCCGCGGTAAGCGCGCACTTCCTCGGCCGACAGGTCGCAGACATAGGCCTTGCCCTGTTCGATCAGCTTCTCGGCGGCCAGGTAATAAGTCTGGAAGTAGTCCGAGGCGTGGCGCAGCTCGTTCCAGCTGAAGCCCAGCCAGCGCACGTCGTCCTGGATCGCGGCCACGTATTCCGGATCTTCCTTGGCCGGGTTGGTGTCGTCGAAACGCAGGTTGCAGACGCCGCTGAATTCACCGGCGATGCCGAAGTTCAGGCAGATCGACTTGGCGTGGCCGATGTGCAGGTAGCCGTTCGGCTCCGGCGGGAAGCGGGTCTTGATCGCCTGGTGCTTTCCGCTGGCCAGGTCCTCGCGCACGATCTGGCGGATGAAATCGCGCTTTTCGTGGCTGTCGGCGGGGGTCTCGGGGCTGGCGGGGGTGTGCTCGGACATGAGTCGGCGAAAAGAAAGGCAGAAAGACCAACAGTCTAGCGCGTACGGGGCAGGGCTGCCCGGTAGGGCTGGCCGGCGGAATGGTCACGCGCCGTCACCACCACCATTCAGCCCCCGGGCGTATGCTGGACCCATGTCCCATGGAGCCGCCGCATGCACATCGTGTACAAGGCCGACAACCTGTTCGACGCCCACCTGGTCAAGCACGCGCTGGAAGATGCCGGCATCCCGGCCTTCGTGTTCGGCGAGTCGCTGCTGGGTGGCATGGGCGAGCTGCCGCTGTTCGGCGTGCTGCGGGTGGGCATCCCCGACGCGGCGCGGCCGCAGGCCGAGGACATCGTGGCGGCGCTGGACTTGGGCCACGCACCGGACGCCCCCATCTCAGATGCAGACGACATAGCCGGACTTCCGGCGTAGGAGCGCATCATGTTGGGAATTGGCCAGGGCATCCTCGGCATCGGCGCCTTCAAGCAGCGCCTGCCGCGCCCGGAAGAAGCACTACCGGGGCGTGACCAACCGCTGCCGCTGCACAGCAACCAGCACTTCGTGAACAGCCATCCGCTGAAGGACCGTTTCGCCGGCCTGCAGCAGATCCGTTTCGCGCTGGGCTGCTTCTGGGGCGCTGAGCGCAAGTTCTGGACCGAACCGGGCGTGTACAGCACCTCGGTCGGCTATGCCGGCGGCATTACCCCGAACCCGACCTATGAAGAGGTCTGCTCGGGCCTGACCGGCCACACCGAAGTGGTGCAGGTGGTGTTCGACCCGGCGGTGGTGAGCCTGGCGCGGCTGCTTCAGCTGTTCTGGGAGAGCCACGACCCGACCCAGGGCATGCGCCAGGGCAACGACACCGGCACCCAGTACCGCTCGGCGATCCACGCCACCGACGAGGCGCAGTACAAGGCAGCGCTGGCCAGCCGCGAGGCCTACCAGGCGCAGCTGGACGCGGCTGGCTACGGCCCGATCACCACCGAGATCGTGTATCCGGCGCCTGAGTATTACTACGCCGAGGATTACCACCAGCAGTACCTGGCGAAGAACCCGAACGGTTACTGCGGTATCGGCGGCACCGGCGTGAGCTGCCCGATCGGGTTGGATGTGGAGGCGCCGCGCTGACGCGCGGTGGTCCGCCTGCGGCGGGCAACGTCAACGGCTGAAAGCCAAAGCCAAAGCCAAAGCGGCTCTGGGTTGCTGTGGGTTTGGCGGGACGGGTACAGATGGCGGGACACGCCGTGAACCCATCCCTGGGGGCTCGGCCACGGCATCCATGCCGTGGACGGTCCCGCCATCTGCACCCGTCCCGCCTTCGACAGTTTCCCGGTGACGGTGGGCAACAGCATTGGGTTACTGACGAACTAATGGAAAACAAAAAGGACGCGGCGTTCGCCGCGTCCTTTTTGTTTGTGAGCACGCGTAGCGCGCGACCCGCTTTTGCTCTTCTTTTCTTTCTTCCGTGGCGGACCGCCGCAGGAAACTGTCGAAGGCAGGGCGGGTGGGTCGTGCAGGGGCGTGAGCCGCATGGATGCGGCGACCGAGCTTACATGGACGTACTTGCAGCGTCCCCTGCCACCGGACCCACCCCGCCTACCCGCAGGAACCCGGCTTCTGACGTTGCTCTGGCCTTGGCTCGGGCGTCTGCGGGTGCAGGGCGCAGCCCTGCAGAGAGCCCCTTACCTGAACAGGCCTTTTTGCGTGAAGTCTCAAACATCGTTTAGACTTGCGGGGTCTGCAGCGGCCGTCCGTTTCCCTCCGGGATCGCCGGCGACCAGGGTCCGCCCTCTTCGCCCGCCCCCACTCCGACGCCGTTCGTCACGCATTCCAGCCTGCGCTTCGTGCCGGCTGCACCCAATTCTCGCAGCGCGGTTCACGGGAACGCTCCGAGTCAGCCGATCAGTTTGATCTGCCCCCGTCTGTCCGTTTGGACAGGCGTTTCTTGTACTTGGAGCAATCTCAATGTCTTTTGAATCGCTGGGCCTGGCGCCCTTCCTGCTGCGTGCGCTTGCCGAGCAGGGCTACGAAAACCCGACCCCGATCCAGCAGCAGGCGATCCCGCTGGCGCTGGCCGGTCGCGACCTGCTGGCCGGCGCACAGACCGGCACCGGCAAGACCGCCGCCTTCGGCCTGCCGCTGCTGCAGCACCTGGGCACCGCCTCGCAGGAAGTGCGCAGTGGCCCGCGCAAGCCGCGCGCGCTGATCCTGGCCCCGACCCGCGAGCTGGCCACCCAGGTGCACGACAGCCTGCGCGGCTACAGCAAGTACCTGCGCATCCCCAGCGCCTGCATCTACGGCGGCGTCGGCATGGGCAACCAGCTGGACATCCTGCGCCGTGGCGTGGACCTGCTGGTGGCCTGCCCGGGCCGCCTGATCGACCACCTGGAGCGTCGCAGCATCGACCTGTCCGGCATTGAACTGCTGGTGCTGGACGAAGCCGACCGCATGCTCGACATGGGCTTCCTGCCGTCGATCAAGCGCATCCTGGCCAAGCTGCCGAAGCAGAACCGCCAGACCCTGCTGTTCTCGGCCACCTTCGAGGACAACATCCGCCAGCTGGCGCTGGAGTTCATGCGCAACCCGGAACAGATCCAGGTGACGCCGAAGAACACCGTGGCCGAGACCATCACCCACCGCGTGCACCCGGTCGACGGCAGCCGCAAGCGTGACCTGCTGCTGCACCTGCTGGCGCAGGACAGCCGCGAGCAGACCCTGGTCTTCGCCCGTACCAAGCACGGCAGCGACAAGCTGGCCACGTTCCTGGAAAAGTCCGGCATCAAGACCGCGGCGATCCACGGCAACAAGAGCCAGGGCCAGCGCCTGCGTGCACTGGGTGACTTCAAGGCCGGCCGCGTGACCGTGCTGGTGGCCACCGACATCGCCGCGCGTGGCATCGACATCAACGAGCTGCCGAAGGTGATCAACTTCGATCTGCCGATGGTGGCCGAGGACTACGTGCACCGCATCGGCCGTACCGGCCGTAACGGTGCCACCGGCCAGGCGATCTCGCTGGTGGCGCAGGACGAAGTGAAGCTGCTGCGTGCGATCACTCGCCTGCTGGGCCGCGACATGGACATCCGTGATGTGCCGGGCTTCGAGCTGCAGACGCCGATCCGCTGGGGCAACAGTGCGCCGGGCAAGGCCGAGCACGATACCGGCGAGCGCGCACCGCGCAAGAGCCACGCACGCCGTCCGCACGGCGATGCGCCGCGCCATGCGCATGCCGGCCCGAAGAAGGCCGGAGGCGGCCGTCGCGAGGGCGGTGGCCATGGCCAGCAGCGTGCCGGTGCGGGCGCGGGTCAGGGCCAGCGCCGTGGCGGTGGTGGCAATGGTGGCGGCCGTGGTCGTGGCCAGGGTGGCAACGGCGGCGGTCGCGCCGGCTGATCCCAGCTGAAATGGATGACGTCTCCCGCTGCGCGGGGGCTTATCGAGGGACGGCGCTGACGCGCCGTCCTTTTTTGTTGCTGGCTACCGTGAGTAGAAGCCGGCGGTGTGCTGCGCTGAGGGCGGATGGGCGTGGGGCCAGCGCAAAACACGCCGTAAACCCATCCATGGGGGCTCGGTCGGCGCATCCATGCGCCTCACGGTTTTGCGCTGGCCCCACGCCCATCCGCTTCAAGCATTGCCCGCGCCTTCTTCTCCCGCCGGGTAGCCGGGAGAAGAAAGATCAAATTCAAATTCAAATTCAAATTCAAATTCAAAGTCAAAAGCCGAAGCCGCAATTCCTGGCTTTGCCTTTGCCTTTGCTTTTGCCCTTGCTCCCGCCTTGGGGTCTGATGCGTCCGCGCCCGCAGGAAACTGTCATGGGAGGCAGGGGGCCTCAGCCAGGACCGTTGGCGCCAAGGATGGCGCCATCGAGCCCCCATGGATGGGTTCACGGCGTGTCCTGGCTGAGGCCCCCTGCCTCCCAAGCACAACAACGACTCGGCGCCAAACGCCTCAACCCCGCGCTTTACTCGGATTCACCAGATTCCCGAAGAAGATCGCGTTGATCAGCAGCCGGTCCGTCCCGTGCCAGTACTTGCGGTGCGCCGGATCATCGGCAAACAGCACAACGTTACCCTGCCCCTGCGCCGACACCAGCAACCATGCACTGCCCGCCACCCGCGTACGGTTGCGCTCGGACAGGTAACCATTCACCCGCGGTGGCGTATCAATGCGCACCACCGTCGAGAACGGATTCGTGCTCGGCTGCAGCGTCACCGTGTTCTCCTTGTTGATCGCCAGCTGCCGGCGCGGCACGCCGAACGCCAGCGGATGGCTGGTATCAACATCGGCACTGAGGATGTTGCCGCTCACCCGCTCGATCGCAGCGATGTCGCGCTGGTCGCCAAACGCGCGGCGGCTTGCATCAGCAGCCTCTTCTTCCTTGCCGAGCTTTTCGCCGTCGGCGAGCTTCTGCTCGATCGCCCACTTCGAGGCACTGCCGTAGGTCACCAGCGAACCACCGGCCTGCACCCAGCGCTTCAGTGCAGCCACTGCCGTGGCATCGACGCCCGTATAGGTACCGCCGGACAACACAATCGTGGTGTAGCGGTCCAGCGGCACCTTGCCCAGCTGCTGCGGATCCAGCTTGCTGGCCGGCAGGTGCAGCTGCTGGTCGAGCAGGAACCAGGCCGAGCCGATCTCGGTGGCGGCCACGCCCTCGCCCATCACCAGTGCCACCGCTGGCTTGCGCAGCGCCTTGACGCCATCACTGCCGAGGTCGATGCCTTCGCGGCTGCGGCCGCTGGACAACGCATGTACGCGTACGCCGGCATCGCGTGCAGCAGCACTCACCGCATCCAGCAGCGCCGCGCCCTGCAGCGGTTGCCCGGCCACCGGAACAACGATGCTGCCAGCGGCGAAATCGGCCTCGTCCTGTGCAGTCGAAGCGGTAAATGGCTGGAACGTTGCGCGTGTGCTCAAACCTTTGGCCTGCAGCACCGCCAGCGCACGCCCGGCGTTGTAGTCGCGCCAGTCGATGACATAGGCGAAGCCGGCCTGGCCACCCAAGACCGCGCCCTGCTCCTCCGGCAGCGCGGCCACGCGGGCGCCACCTTCGATACGACTGCGGCTGCCGGCGAAGGCCACACCGTAGGCCGGTGCGATCGCATAGCTGGTGCTGCCGTAGAACACATCCCCCTTGATCGGCGGCGTTTCGGCAAAGATCGAATGCACCAGGCGGAACTGCGCCTGCTGCACCGGCACCACGTAGGCGCTGCCGGCATCGAAGCGCTGCCCATCGACAGTAACTGCACGATCCAGCGCGCGCACCTCGATGCGATGCAACAGCAACAGCTCCAGCAGGCGACGGGTCAGTGCCGGGTCATGCGCGTCGCCGAACACGAAGCTCTTCACCGGCTGCTGCGCAGCCTGCTTCAACGCGCTCTGGAAGAACTGCTTCTGCAGGTCGAACAGGCCGTTGCGTTCGGTCACCGCGCCGCGCACCGTGCCCAGACCGGTGGCGACCTGGTTGCGGATGGTGAACGGGAAGGTCAGCAGGCCATTCACCGATTCCTGCACGCGACCGCGCGAGCTGGCCTGCTCGACGGTAACGCCGACAGCGCCATGGAAGTCCGGGTAGGTGGAGCCGTACACCGGCGAGAAATTGTCGAAATTCTCGCCGGTGTAGTACAGCGAACCCAAGGCATCCAGCGCCTGAGCGTGGTACTTGGCCAGGGTCTTGTTGAATTCATACGATGCCGCCGGAATCAGCGGGCTGTGCATGCTCTTCGGCGAAGGCTCGAAGTAGTAGGTGCTGTCCTTGCCCATTTCGTGGAAGTCGATCTGCACGTTCGGGTACCACTGGTGGAACACCTCCAACTTCGGCCGCGAGTCCTGCTGGGTCAGGGCCAGCCAGTCGCGGTTGAGATCGGTGAAGTAGTGATTGGTGCGGCCCTGCGGGAACGGCTCGACGTGCTCCTTGTCGGCCGGGTCGGCCGAGGCCGGGTCGGAGGCCCAGGCGTTGTGCCAGTTGGCGGCACGATCACGGCCGTCCGGGTTCTGCGCCGGGTCGAACAGCACCACCGCCTGCTGCAGCCACTGCTGGATTTCCGCGCTGCGGTTGGCCACCAGGTAGTAAGCGGTCAGCATCGCCGCTTCGGCACTGGAGGTCTCATTGCCGTGCACGCTGTAGCCCAGCCATACCACCACCGGGCTGTCACCGGCGGCGCTGCGCGGCTGCGCCGGATCGGCCAGGGTCGCGTGCTGCTGGCGGATCTGCTCCAGCCGCGCATGATTGCCTGCAGCAGTGACGGTGGCGATCAGCAGCGGGCGGCCCTCATAGCTGCGACCGATCTCGCGCACGCTGATTTTGTCGGAACGCTTCGCCAGTTCCTGGAAGTACGCCACCAGCTGGTCGTGCCGGGTGTAACGGCTGCCGATCGGGTAGCCGAGGAACTGCTCCGGCGTGGGCACCGCTGCATCGAACGCCGCTGCGTCGGTGACCTGCGGAAAGAAGTACGCGCTCTGTGCCTGCACCGGCTGCGGCGAGGACAGTGCGGTGGCGGCGGCAAGCAGCAACGGAAGAACGGCACGGCGATGCAAGGACACGGTGACTCCCCTGGAACACAACGGCAGACAGTCGCGCGGCCGGTCCCTTCAGGTGACCGGCCGCGGCGGATGGATCAGAAGCGGTAATCGAAGCCCAGCGTGAAGTAGCGGCCACGCAGGTCGTACTGGCTGAAGTCGTACGGCGCGCGGATGCCCGGGAACGAGGCGTCGTACGGCGGCGTCTTGTCGGCCAGGTTCTGCACTTTTGCGTACACGGTCAGCTTGTCGATGCCGGTGTAGGCCAGGTACAGGTCGTACTGGCTGTAGCTGCCGACGCGCTGCTGCACGGCCTTGGCGGCGGTGCTGGCTTCCTGGCGGTAGCTGCTGGTGTAGTACCAGGTCACGGCGGCGTTGAAATCACCGTACTTCCAGTCCAGCGTGGTGGTGGCCTTGTCCTTGGGCAGGGTCGCGCCCAGGTTGCTGCCGGCGTAATCCACCAGCGGTCCGCCGACCACGGTCGGGCGGCGGTAGTCGCGCACGTGGGTGTAGGCCGAGGACACGGTGAAGTCACCCAGTGCTGCGGTCGGGATGCGCTGGCGCAGCTCGACGTCGATGCCCGAGGTCTTCAGCTCGCTCAGGTTCTGGTAGCGGTTGTAGACCGCCTGCAGCTTGCCACGCTCATCGCGCTGCACCGCGCCGGCCACGTTGTCGTTGACCAGGGTCTGGGTGTTGTTGGTGCCGACCAGGTTGTCCAGCTGGATGCGGTAGTAGTCCACGCTCAGGTTGGTGTTGGCCCACGGCGACAGCACCACGCCGAAGTTCACGCTCCTGGTGCGCTCGGGCTTCAGCGCGTTGTTGCCAACGGTGAAGAAGGTCGGGTTCTGCCGCGAGCCCGGCACGTCCGGATCACGCGGGTCGACCACGCTGCCGTAGGCGATGCTGGTGCTGTTGGAGTTCTCCGACAGCGACGGCGCGCGGAAGCCCTTCGAGGCCGATGCACGTACCAGCAGGAAGTCCAGCGGCTGCCAGCGCAGGCCGATCTTCGGCGAGAAGGCATCGCCGAAATCATCGTAATGGTCGGCACGCGCGGCGGCGGACAGCTCCAGCGTCGAGGCCAGCGGCACGTTCACTTCGGCATAGGCCGCACTGACCTGACGCTTGCCGTGCACTTCGGCGATGGCCGGGCGCACCTGCAGGCCGGCATCGATCTGCCATGGGTTGTTGGAATCAAGCTTCTCGCGGCGCCACTCGGCACCGGCAGCGAAGCCGATCTCGCCGGCCCAGGTGTGGCCCAGGCTGCCGGAAATCTTCGCATCGATGCCCTGCAGCTTGGATTCGGCCGGACGCAGCGTGGCGATGTTGATCGAGTCGCGCACCGACTGCGGCGTCGCCGCCGGGTTGAGCAGGTTGTAGCTGCCCGTGGCCAGCGCATCGGCCAGCGCCCAGCGGTTGGCGAAGCCGCCGGACACGCTCTCGCGTTCGCTGCTGCGCGCACCGAATGCAGCCACTTCCCAGTCCCAGTTGGCGGTGGTGCCGCGCAGGCCGAACACGCCGCGATAGGCCGTGGATCGGTTGGTCTTGATGGTGCCGCCAAGGTCGAAGAACGTGTACTCGATCGGGATCGCACGGCCGTACGGGTTGTACGGATTGTTGGCCGGCAGCAGCGACGACACCGGCTCGGCCAGGCCGCTGTTGGCGTTCAGTGCGAAGCGGCCGCTCTCCAGGGTGAAGAACGGGCTGCTGCCGAACCACGCGGCGCTCTTGATCTGGCTGTACAGCACTTCGCCGAAGGCCTCGACGTTGTCGTTCAGGCGGAAGGTGCCGTTGGCATAGGCCTGGTAACGCTTGGTCGAGGGGATCAGCGTGGTGAACGGCGCCTGGTTGAAGCCGCAGGTGTCACCGGACAGGCCATCAATCGGCGCGCTGGCAACGCGGGTGGTGCCGGCCGGGCAGTTGCCGTTGGCGTCGAGCATCGGTACCGACACGCCGTTGACCAGGTAGCGCGCACCCTTGGCCGACCAGCCGTTCCAGCGGCCACCCGGCTTGTCGGTGTAGATGCCGCTCCTGGTCAGGTTGCGTTCGTCCTGGTCCAGGCGCTCACGGTTGTACCCCTGCAGGCTGAAGAGGATGTTGTAGCCATCGGTGTCGAGATCACCCAGGCCGCCGACGAACTTCAGGTTCTGCTCGTGCAGGCCGCCCTGGTCGGCACCGCCGAAGCTGCCGCCGATCTCGGCGCCTTCGAAGTTCTGCCGGGTGATGATGTTGACCACGCCGGCCACGGCATCGGAGCCGTACACCGCCGAGGCGCCGTCCTTGAGCACTTCGATGCGCTCGACGGCCACCAGCGGCAGCGCGTTGAGATCGACGAAGGTGTCGGACAGGCCGCCGGCCGGGAAGCCATAGTTGGCCAGGCGGCGGCCGTTGAGCAGCACCAGCGTGTTCTTCTGCGACAGGCCGCGCAGGCCGATGCCGGCCGAGCCGGAGGCCCAGCCGTTGTTGGTGGTTTCGTTGCTGGCGTTGCCGGTGTTGGCCGAGATCGAACGCAGCACATCGGCCACGGTGGCCTTGCCGGTCTGTTCCAGCTGCTGCCGGCCGATCACCTGCACCGGGTTGGAGGCTTCGGTATCGGTACGCTTGATGTTGGAGCCGGTGACGCGCACGGCGGCCAGGGTGCTGGCTTCGCCACTGGCGTCGGCGGAGGTTTCGGCGGCGGCAGGCAAAGGCGCGGCCAGAGCGACGGCCAGGGCCGCCACGAGCAGGGTGTGCTTGGGCATGACGATGTGGGGAGGTGGTAAGGACGACGAAGTTCCGCAGTAGTCCATGCCTGGCCGGGGTCCGGCCAATAACATCTCTTCATACGGATATAAGAGAAACTATCATCTCTTCATCCGGATGGAAAGAGTTACTTCACGGAAGCCCAACATCCGCTCAGGCTGCCGAACCGCCCACGGCGTACAATCGCGCCATGGAAATCTTCAAAGTCTTCATGCTCGAGGCGGCGCACCGCCTCCCCAACGTGCCGCCGGGGCACAAGTGCGCGCGCCTGCACGGCCACTCGTTCCGGGTGGAACTGAAGGTCGAGGGCGAGCCAGGTGCGCAGACCGGCTGGATCATGGACTTCGGCGACGTGAAGGCGGCCTTCCAGCCGATCTACGACCGCCTGGACCATCACTACCTCAATGACATCCCCGGCCTGGAGAATCCGACCAGCGAGAACCTGGCGGTGTGGATCTGGAACGAGCTCAAGCCCAGCCTGCCAGCGCTGAGCGAGATCACCGTGCACGAAACCTGCACGTCGGGCTGCCGCTACCGCGGCCCCGAGATCTGATCAACCCATTGATCTGAAAGGTTTTTCAAAGGCGCCTTGGGCGCCTTTGTTATTTTTGTTGCAATGCGGCATCAAGGGCGTATGCTGCAATGCATCAAGCCACTTCCTGATGCCCCATGGCCGCCGCCTCCAGCGATCGCTTCAGTGATGCCACCCGCCAGCTCGCCGCCGCGGCAACGCGCGCGAACCGGTTGGCGTTGGAGAACGCGGAAAGCATGTTCGGCGTGCAGCTGAAGGTGATGGAGCGCAACCTGACCGCGACCAGCGGCTGGCTGGGCGAACTGGCCCGCAGTGAAGACGCGGCCGGTACGCTCTCCAAGGGCGCGCAACTGTGGCAGGACAACCTGCAGCGGCTGGGTCAGGCCCAGCAGGACATGGTCGGGCTCGGCCTGCAGGCCAGCAAGGCCTGGTCCGAACTGGCACAGGGCTACAACGAATCAACGGCGGACGCGAACAACCACTGACGCGACGCAACGCTCATTGCGTGGGTCCCTCCCCCCACGCAATCCGGACCCGGCAGATCCCTCCCTCTGCCGGGTCTTTTTTTTGCCTGGCGTCCGGATTGCAGAGCACTTCTTCGTCTCACTTTTCTGCGAACTGATTGGCCCCGCCGGGACAGGCAGGGGCCTGGGCAAATGTCCCCGGCGCCGGCCGTTGGCCGTCACCTCCTCCTTTACTTTGCCCAAACCCCTGCCCGCCCCGACGAGGCTCGGCGTGCGGTGAGGAGAGCGCAGCGCGCGCGGCAGCCTTTCAAGGAGGCGCCGACGAACTCCGAACGCAGGGCGGAGGCCCTTGCGTACGAAGTAAAGGGGGAGGTGACGGCCAACGGCCGGCGCCGGAGGACATTCGTACGCAAGGGTCTCCGCCCTGCGCCACGCAGAACGAATCCGCCACACGCCACGCAGAACACACCGCAAAGGAACCTCAGCGCCCGCGACCACCGTGCCAGTGCTGGTGCCACGCCTGGAACATCAGCACGTTCCACAGGTGCGTGTGCCACTTGCGCTCGCCGCGCAGGAACGCTTCCCAGATACCGCGCACGCGCGCCGCATCGAAGCAGCCCTGGTTGCGCAGCAGCTGCGGATCCAGCAACGCCTCCGCCCAATCGCGCAGCGGGCCTGCTAACCAACGTGCCATCGGCGGACCGAAACCGCGCTTGGGGCGGTACACCAGCGGCTCGGGCAGGTAGCGTGCCAGCAGGTGCTTGAGAATCCGCTTGTGCTCGCCGTCGTGGTACTTCAGATGCTGCGGCAGGCGCCAGGCCAAGCGCACCACCTCCATGTCCAGCAGCGGCGCACGCGTTTCAACGCCCGCTGCCATGCCGGCACGATCGACCTTGGCGAGAATGCCCTCGGCCAGGTCCATGCGGAAATCCAGCAGCTGGATACGCGCCTCTGCCGGCAGCGCAGTGTCCTGCTGCTGGAAGATCGTGATCGGTTCGCGCGCGCCCAGCACCACCTGCGCCGGCTGGCGCCAGCGGGTGACCCGCTGCAGGTAATGCCCTTCCACATCGTTGGCAGCGACCTCGGCCACCAGCGCACGCCAACCGCCGAGGCGGCCACGCTCCACGTTCATGCGGTTGCCGCTGCGCCGTGCCAGGTCGCGCACCCAGTCCGGCAGGCCACCGCACAGGCGTGCATTGCGCAGCGCGCGGCCATAGCTCGGGTGACCGAAGAACAGCTCATCGCCGCCGTCACCGGTCAGCGCCACCGGCTTGCGCGCACCCAGCAGTTCACTGGCCAGCAGGGTCGGCAGCTGCGAGGCATCAGCGAACGGCTCGCACCAGACCTGCGGCAGCCGCTGCAGCAGGTCCAGGCCCTGCCGCGCATCCATCCGGTGCAGATGATGCTGCACGCCCAGATGGCGCGCGACCTGCGAGGCCCAATCGCTTTCGTCATGGCCGGGATCGTCGAAACCGACCGTCCACGCCTCGATCGGCAAGGTCGATTGGGCCTGCATCATCGCGGTCACCAGCGACGAGTCGGTGCCGCCGGACAGGAACGCGCCACACGCCAATGGCGAATGCATGCGTGCGGCAATGGCCTTCTGCAGTACGGCTTCCAGCTGGTCGGTGGCCTGTTCCAGGCTCGGCGTCGGCTGCAGGGGCTCCTGCAGCGCACGCTGCATCGCATCGCGTGCACACCAGTAGCGCGTCCCCCCTTCCGTCGCCTGGCTGGAACCGCCGGCAGCGTGGTCATCCAGATCGACGCGCAGCACCGCGCCGGCCACCAGCTTGTGGATGCCCCGGTAGATGGTGTGCGGCGCCGGCACATAGTCGTGGCGCAGCAGCAGGCTCAGCGCATCCTGGTCGATGCTCGGCGCGAAGCCGGCGAAGGCCTGCAGCGCCTTCATTTCCGAGGCGAACAGGAACTGGCCCTGGAACCAGCCGTAGTACAGCGGCCGCTCACCAACCGGATCACGCGCCAGCCACAACGCGCGCGACTCACGGTCCCATACGCTGAAACCGAAGGCGCCTTCGACACGCGACAGCGCGCGCTCCACGCCCCATTCAACGATCGCCTGCAGCAGCAGCCGGGCATCACTGCAGCTGCGCGGCAGATCGCGCAGCTGCGCCTGCAGGTCGCCACGGTTGTACAGCCGGCCGTCCAGGCACAGCACGTAACGGCCGCAGTCCGAGCTCAGCGGCTGCAACGGCGTATCGGTGGGTGCGCGGCAGTGGCCCAGCGCGAGGCCGGCCTCGGCGTCGGTCCAGTAGCCGATGCGGCCCCGGCCGCGCTGCTGCAGGGCGCGCAGCATCGGCGCCAGCTGCTGCAGCAGCTGTTCGTCCTCGGCGGCAGGCAGCCAGGCGCCGACCACGCCGCTCATCGGGCACCTCCGCAGCGGCAGCGGCGGGACGGGTTCAGCAGGCAGGGGGCGGCGGGCGACATGGGAACGGCACGCGGAGCGGAGGAGACTCCATGCTCGGCGCCGCACCTGCCCCGCGTCAGTCGCTTTGCTGTCAGCGATGGTCACCAGACGTATCACGAAGGTAACGTTTTGTAACGGCAACAAGCTATGCTGGACGCCAAGTTGTTGCCAGGCCTGAGGCCCGGCCCGCGCGCCAGCAACCCCGGCTGAATGGCGCCCGCCCCCTGGACCCGGGTGGCCCGAAGGCTGGGATAGCATCGCCGCGCTCGTGCCGTGGCGGTACGTATGCCCCACGGAGGCCTTGAAAATGCTGGATATCGTACTGGTCGAAGACGATGCCCGCCTGGGTACGATGGTCAGCGACTATCTGCAGCGGCATGGCTACCAGGTGGCCCATGAGCGCAGTGGTGAGCGCGCGGTGGCCCGGATCCTGGCCGAGAAGCCGGCCCTGGTCCTGCTCGATGTCGGCCTGCCCGACCAGGATGGTTTCGAAGTGTGTCGGCAGATCCGGCCCCACTATGACGGCATCATCTGTGTGCTGACCGCCCGCACCGATAACATCGACCAGGTGCTGGGACTGGAGCTGGGGGCCGACGACTACATCGGCAAACCCATCGAACCGCGGGTGCTGCTGGCCCGCCTGCGTGCGCACCTGCGCCGCCATCGCCGGGTCGAACCGCGCGACGGCAGCCTGCGCTTCGGCGAGCTGAACATCGACCCGTCCACCCGCAATGTGCACCTGCAGGGCGGCCTGCTGGAGCTGACCACGGCCGAGTTCGACCTGCTGTTCCTGCTGGCAAGCAACGCCGGCCAGATCCTGGACCGCGATGCACTGCTGCGCGGCCTGCGTGGCATCGCCTTTGATGGCCTGGACCGTTCGATCGATGCACGCATCTCGCGCCTGCGCCGCAAGCTGGGCGACAACCCTGAACAACCGGAGCGGATCAAGACCGTGCGTGGACGCGGCTACCTGTTCAGCCGCTCGGCATGGGGATGAAGCGCACGCCTTCGGCGATGCGCGGCCACGCCTTCCACTTCCTGCGCTACGGCATCGGCTTCCTGGTCGCCCATCTGCTGCTGATCGTGCTGGGCCTGTGGGCCTGGGATGCGCTGCTGGAAGACCGCACCGAAGCCAGCCTGCTGGCCGAGATGCGTGGCACCCATGCGCTGCTGCAGCAACGCTTCGCGGAAACACCGCGCGAGCAATGGCCGGCGCTGGCACGCGGGCTCGACGCCGACTTCGCCTATGCCCTGCGGATGGTGCCGCTGGCCGAGGCGGAAAAGGAGCTGTCGGCCAGCCAGCGACCGCCGCTCAACAACGGCCGGGTGCAGATCGACCTCGAACACATGCGCAGCCTGCAGCGGATCGGTGACAGCGACTATGCCGTGATGCTGGGGCCACTGGACGAAGCACTGCCCGATGAGGGGTGGCAGGACAGCGAAGTGTCCGGCGTGGCGATCCTGCTGCTGATCCTGATGGTGGCCGTGGCGCTGCCGATGTACGTGATGGTCTACCGCCTGTGGCGCGACGTCTCGCAGCTGGCCCAGGCCGCCCGGCAGATGCGCGACGGCCAGCTGGACACGCGCGCGCCACGCGCCGGCACCGCGCTGGTGCGGCCGCTGGCCAATGCCTTCAATCACATGGCCGAGCAGCTGCAGCAGCTGCTGGAAAGCCAGCGCGTGCTGGCCCAGGCGGTGGCACACGAGGTCCGCACGCCGCTGGCACGGATGCGCTTCGGCCTGGCCGACCTGGAGGACACTGCGCTGGACGAGATACAGCGCGATGCGCTGGGCGGCCTGCGCACCGATGTCGATCGGCTGCAGCACCTCACCGACGCCGGCGTCGAGTACGCCGCACTCGGTCGCTGTCACCAGCTGACCCGCCAGCGCCTGCAGCTGGCGGCACTGGTGCGCGGCGTGGTGGCCCAGTTCGCGCCGCTGCCGATGCCCGTGCAGCAGGCGCTGTCGCCGGCAGGGCTGGTCAACGTCAACCGGCACATGCTGGAACTGGCGTTGCGCAACCTGCTCGGCAATGCCCTGCGCTACGCGCGGCGGCAGATCCGCATCGCCAGCACCGTCAACAATGGCTGGCTGTGCCTGCAGGTGGAGGACGACGGCCCCGGCATCGCGCCCGAACTGCGCGGCCAGGTGCTGCAACCCTATGTGCGGTTGGATCCGGGCAGCCCCGGTTTCGGCCTCGGCCTGGCGCTGGTGCAGGTGGTGGCCGACAAGCATGGCGGCCACGTTGAAGTGATCGACTCCGAACTGGGCGGTGCCTGTATCCGCCTGCACCTGCCACTGGAAAGCGGCGGTGCCGTGGAGGGCGAGACGACCTGCTAGACCGCCGGTTCCGCGCGCGGCAAGGCAAACACAAACAGCGCACCCCGCTCGCTGTCGCGCAGTTCGATCCGGCGCCCATGCAGCTGCACGATGCGCTGCACGATCAGCAAGCCGAGGCCACCGTTGTCACCGCGTCGTGCGCCCAGCGCGGCCGGCGCCTGGAACAGCTGCGCACGCAGCGCGGGGGCTACGCCGGGGCCGTCGTCGGCAACACTCACCTCCACGCTGTCCGGCGTCGCGCGCAGGCACACCTCGATCCGGCCACCCTCCGGCGCATGCCGCAACGCGTTGTCGAGCAGGTTGGTCAGCACCCGCTCGACCAGGCCCAGATCGGCACGCACCAGCGGCAGGCCCGGCGGGAACCCGGCGTGCAGGCGCTGGTTGCGCGCCTGCGCGGCCAGCTCGAACTTCTGCAGTACGTCCTGCAGCAGTTCCGGCAGCGCGAACACTTCCCACTCCAGGCGCACTTCGCCATGTTCCAGCCGCGCCAGCTCGAACAGTGCACGCGCAAGCCGACCTACCTTGGCACTCTGCGCCAGCGCGATACCGAGGTAGCGGCGGCGCTCATCCGGCGACAGCGTGGCGTCCTTCAATGCCAGCGTTTCCAGATAGCCGTGCAGTGACGACAACGGCGTACGCAGGTCATGGGAGATGTTGGCGACCAGCTCGCGGCGCTGCAGGTCCTGCTGGCGCAGCTGCTGCCATTGCTCTCCCAGCCGCTGCGCCATCTGTGCGTGCGCGTGTTCGAGGATCACCAGTTCGTCGCGCTCGCCGGGGCGCAGCGGCTCCGGCGGCGGCAATGGCGTGGGTGCGTCGATGTCGAACGCCTGAATGCGCCGGGTCAGCCGTCGCAGCGGGCGGGTCACCCAGTAGAACGCCACCAGCCCGGCCAGCAGGCCCAGGCTGCCGACCAGCACCACCGACCACCAGGTGGTGTTCCACTGGCTGCCGGCGGCAAGATCGTCGGCCAGCATCTGCCGGTGCTCGCCGACCAGCACCACGTACACATAGCCGGCCTGCCGGCCCTGCACGATCAGCGGTGCTGCACTGAACACCTTGCGCCCATCCGCACTGCGCGGGTCATCGCCCAGGATCGGCAACGGCGCACCGGCCAGCAGGCGGCGCAGTGGCGCCACGTCCACCCGGTTGCGCACCAGGTGCCCACTGGGCGCATCGTGGCCGAGGATGCGGCCCTGGTCGTCCAGCAGGTAGACCTCGACGCTGGGGTTGACCGCCATCAACTGGCCGAACAGCGCGCGCACCGCGGCGTCGCGCATGCCGCTGGTATCCATCAGCTCGCTGCGCTGGGCGATGTGCTCGGCCAGGCCCAGCGACAGCCGCTGCACCACCTCCTGCTCGTGGCGGGTATTGGCACGCATCTGCAGTGCCAGCAGCGCCATGCAGCACATCAGCATCAGCGCGGCGATCACCGCCGCCAGCTTCTGCCACAGGTTCGGCTTGATCATGCCGCCGCCCCGGCCGGGTCGACCAGCTTGTAGCCACGGCCCCACACCGTCAGCAGCCGCCGTGGATTGGCCGGGTCCGGCTCGATCTTGCTGCGCAGGCGGTTGATGTGGGTGTTGACCGTGTGTTCGTAGCCATCGTGCTGGTAGCCCCAGACCTGGTTGAGCAGCTCCATGCGGGCGAACACCTGGTCCGGATGACGGGCGAAGAACAACAGCAGGTCAAACTCGCGCGGCGTCAGCTCCAGCGTGTTGCCATCCACCGAGGCGGTACGCGCAACCGGATCCAGCTGCAGCCCACCCAGCTCGATCGCGCCGGCATCGATGCGTGCGCTCTGCGCCATCGCCTCGGCGCGGCGCAGCAATGCGCGCACCCGTGCCACCAGTTCCGGCATCGAGAAGGGCTTGGCCAAGTAGTCGTCCGCGCCCAGTTCCAGGCCAACGATGCGCTGCGTTTCGCTGCCGCGCGCGCTGATGATGATGATCGGCACATAGCGCGCCATCGCGCGTGCACGCTGGCAGACCTGCAGGCCGTCCACGCCGGGCAGCATCACGTCCAGCACCAGCGCATCCCACGGACCATCCTGCTCAAGCAGGCGCAGGCCGGCATCGCCACTGGCGGCATGGGCGACGTCGTAACCCTCATCGCCCAGATGCATGCGCAGCAGGTCGGCGATGTGGGCATCGTCTTCAACGATCAGCACGCGTTTGGTCGACATCGGCAGCTCGGGGCCAGTGGGGAGGCTGGCTGCATTGTGGCGCGGGACGGCCGCCGATACCTCACGAAAAATTGAATCCTGCGTGAGGATTCGTTGACCCGGGCGGGCGCAGCATGGCCCCGTCGCCCCTTCCCGGAGTACGCCATGTCCCTGTCCCGCCGCCATCTGCTGGGCCTGGGCGGTGTTGCCACCGCCGCCGGCCTGTTCGGCCTGGGGGCCTGCAGCCGCGCCGCCCCGGCGGCCGCCGAAGCGCGCCCGTCGCGACAGTTCGAGGTCATGCACAGCGATGCACAGTGGCGCCAGCAGCTGACCCCGGCGCAGTACGCCGTACTGCGCCAGCAGGCCACCGAGCGCCCCTACAGCAGCCCGCTCAACAAGGAACACCGCCAGGGCACCTTCGCCTGCGCCGGTTGTGCGCTGCCGCTGTTCTCCTCGTCCACCAAGTTCGAGAGCGGTACCGGCTGGCCCAGCTTCTGGGCGCCGCTGCACAACGCCATCGGCGAAGACCGGGACGTCACCTTCGGGATGCTGCGGGTGGAGGTGCACTGCCGCCGCTGTGGCGGCCACCTCGGCCATGTGTTCAACGATGGTCCGCGCCCGACCGGGCTGCGCTACTGCATGAACGGTGCGGCGATGGTGTTCGTTCCCGGCGCCACGGATGGCACCGCCGACGGCTGGCGGGTGCCGGTCGGTTCTTCCCCTGCTTCCGGAGCCTGACGATGCTGCTGTTGCTGCTTGCCTACCTCGGGGGCGCGCTGACCCTGCTCAGCCCCTGCATCCTGCCGGTGCTGCCGTTCGTGTTCGCGCGTGCCGACCGCCCGTTCCTGCGCAGCACGCTGCCGTTGCTGCTGGGCATGGCACTGACCTTCACCGTGGTCGCCAGCCTCGCCGCCGTGGGCAGCCAATGGGTGGCGCAGGCCAACCAGGTTGGACGCTGGATCGCCCTGCTGCTGATGGCGTTGTTCGCAGTCGCCCTGCTGTGGCCACGACTGGCCGACCATCTGCTGGCACCGTTCCAGCGGGTGGGCGCACGGCTGAGTGCGCGCGCCGATGCGGCCGATGCCGCCGGGCGTGGCGGCGCGTGGACCTCGCTGCTGATCGGCATCGCCACTGGCCTGCTGTGGGCACCGTGCGCCGGGCCGATCCTCGGCCTGGTGCTGACCGGCGCCGCCCTGCACGGTGCCAGCGTCGGCACCAGCACCCTGCTGCTGGCGTATGCGCTGGGCGCGATCACCGCGCTGGCACTGGCGGTGTGGGTGGGCGGCCGCGTGTTCCGTGCACTGCAGGCGCGGCTTGGCCTCGGCGACGCACTGCGCAAGGTGCTGGGCGTAGCCGCGCTGCTGGCAGTGGTAGCGATTGGTCTGGGCTGGGATACCGGCCTGCTCACCCGTCTTTCGACGGTCAGCACCGCACGCATCGAGCAGGGCCTGCTGGATGCGGTACCCGGCGCGCAGCCGGCGGCACCGCCGATGATGATGATGGCCGGTGCCAACGCCGCAGCCGATGCACCGCTGCCGGTGGAAGGCACCCTGCCCGCGCTGGACGGCGCCACCGGCTGGCTCAACAGCCCACCGCTGACGGCCCAGCAGCTGCGCGGCAAAGTGGTACTGGTCGATTTCTGGACGTACTCCTGCATCAACTGCCTGCGCGCGATGCCGTTCGTGCACGAATGGGAACGCCGCTACCGTGACCACGGCCTGGTGGTGGTCGGCGTGCACACGCCGGAGTTCGCCTTCGAACGTGACCCGCGCAATGTGATGAAGGCCGTGCAGCAACTCAAGGTCGAGTACCCGGTAGCGCTCGACAACCAGTACACGATCTGGCGTGCGTTCAACAACCGCTACTGGCCGGCGCAGTACTTCGTCGACGCGCAGGGCAACATCCGCGGCCACCAGTTCGGCGAAGGCAACTACGCGCGCTCGGAACAGATGATCCGTCGACTGCTGACCGAAGCCGGACAGACGAATCTGCCACCACCGGCCGATCCCGCTGCCGCCGACCTGAAGGGCGTGGCCGCGCAGGCCGACATGGGCAATCTGCGCTCACCGGAAACCTATCTGGGCCACGCCCGCGCCGAGCAGTTCGCCTCGCCCGGCGGGCAGCGCAACGATGCGGCATTCGACTACACCTTGCCGGCCACCCTGGCGTTGAACCAGTGGGGACTGTCGGGGCGCTGGACCGTCACCGACGAGGCTGCGCAGTTGCAGCAGGCCGGTGGCCGCATCGCCTTCCAGTTCCATGCGCGCGACCTGCACCTGGTGCTGGCGCCGACCCAGGAAGGAAAGCCGGTGCGCTTCCGCGTGTTGTTGGACGGCAAGCCACTGCCTGCCGCCGATGCCGGCAGCGATGTCGGTGCCGATGGCAGCGGTGTGGTCAACGAGCACCGCCTGTACCAGCTGGTGCGCCAACGCGGCACGGTCGGCCCGCACCGCTTCGAGATCGAGTTCCTCGACGCGGGCGTGCAGGCCTATGCCTTCACCTTCGGTTGAACCGGGAGAACATGATGAAACTCTCCTTTGAACAGGGCATCGCCGCCGGTGTTGCAGGTCTGGTGGCCACGGCATTGATCGCCGGTGTGCTACTCGTTGACCACGGCGCCATCGCGGCACCGCTCGAAGCCAGCGCGCAGACCCAGGCACTACCGGCACCCACGGGCGACGCCGCGTTCCGCGATGACGCCACCCACGCCAGCGTGGTGTTCGCCGGTGGTTGCTTCTGGGGCGTGCAGGGTGTGTTCCAGCACGTCAAAGGCGTGAGCAATGCGGTGTCCGGCTACATCGGTGGCAGCGGCGCCGATGCACGCTACGAGCGCGTCAGTAGCGGACGTACCGGTCACGCAGAAGCGGTGAAAATCGACTACGACCCGCGCCAGGTCAGCTACGGGCAGCTGATGCAGGTGTTCTTCTCGGTAGTGCACGACCCGACCCAGCTCAACCGCCAGGGGCCGGACCACGGCAGCCAGTACCGATCGGCGATTTTCACTGACGACGCACGCCAGCAGGCTGCCAGCCGCGCCTACATTGCCCAGCTCGGCCAGACCGGCAGCTACCGTGCGCCGATCGTCACCCAGCTGGTCAGCGGCCAGCACTTCTACCCGGCCGAGAGCTACCACCAGAACTACATGACGAACTACCCGCAGGCGGCCTACATCCGCTACTACGACGCACCGAAGCTGGCCGCGCTGGGCAAGCAGTTCCCGGCGTTGTACCGGCGCGATGCGGCGCTGGTGCCGATGCGCTGACGGCATTTCCCCTAGGGCTGATCGATGCTCGGCTCTACACACAAAAAAAAAAGACGCACGGCCATCCAGCCGTGCGCTTGGGAAGTATCGGCCGCGCCCCGATCAGGCCCGGCCGACAACGACATGCTAGTCTCGCCATCATCATGGGTACAGCACCAGATGGCGGGAAATTCGATGGATACAGATGACCAGAGCGCGATGATCCCACCCCGCTACCAACGGCTGTCCGACGAACTGGCCGAGGCCATCCACGGCGGCCGGCTTCCAGTAGGCAGCCGCCTGCCCTCGCTGCGACAGATGGCCCTGCAGCGCAGGCTCAGCCTGAACACGGTGATTGCCGCCTATCGCCAGCTGGAGGACGCCGGCCTGGTGATTCCGCGGCCCAAGGCCGGTTTCGAGGTGGCGCCACGACTGTCGGTGCCGGAACGTTCGCTGCGTGACACCCCGTCCGCGCCCACCGCACCACTGCAGCAGGTACTGATGGCCCGCGTGCTGGAAGCACAGCGCCGCCCGGGCGTGATCGACCTGGCCTTCGCCGGCCCGCGCGGTCGCCAGTTCTACCCCGGCGCGCAGTTGGCCAGGCACACCGCGCAGGTACTGCGCCATGGCCAGCAGACGGTGGAGACCTACGCACGCCCGAATGGTTCGCCGCGGCTGCTGGCGCAGATCGTGCGCCGTGGTCCGCGCATGGGCCTGCACACCCACGCCGAGCGCCTGCTGCTGACCCACGGTGCAATGGAAGCGCTGCAGCTGGCGTTGCGTGCAGTCACCCAGCCAGGTGATGCGGTGGGCATCGAGGCGCCGTCCTACTTCAACCTCTACCCGTTGTTGGCCAACCTGGGCCTGCAGGCCATCGAACTGCCCACACACCCGCAGCACGGGCTCGACGTGGATGCGCTGGATGCGCTGCTCGAGCACACGCCGCTGGCCGCACTGGTGGTGATGCCGACCGTGCACAACCCGCTGGGCTGCACCATGCCGACAGTGGCCAAGCAACGCCTGGCAGAACTGGTCAACGCGCGCCAGCTGCCACTGATCGAAGATGCGGTGTATGCCGAGCTGCAGTTCTGCGAACCGCCGGCACCCTTGCTGAAGGCCTTTGATCGCGACGGCTGGGTGATGGTGGTCGGTGGTTTCTCCAAGACGCTGGCGCCGGATTACCGCATCGGCTGGCTGGATGGCGGCCGCTTCGCCGAGCGCATCGCGCTGCTGAAATTCCAGTCCACCGGCGGCGAGCCGCAGCTGCTCGGCGATGCAGTGGCCGCGTACCTGGAAGCGGGCAGCTACGAGCACCACCTGCATCGCATGCGTCGTCTGTATCGCGAACAGGTTGGGCGGCTGCGCCAGCTGGTGGCCGAACATTTCCCGCCCGGTACCCGCGCCACCGAACCACAGGGCGGGTTCCTGCTGTGGCTGGAACTGCCGGGCGTGGATACGCGCGAGCTGTTCGAGCGTGCACTGCAGGAGGATATCGTGTTCATGCCCGGCCAGGTGTATTCGCGCGGCGCGCGCTACCGGCATTGCCTGCGGCTGTCGTGCTGCCAGACGCTGGATGCGCGCTTCATCGGCGCGGTGGAGCGGCTGGGTGCGATTGCGCGGGAGCTGGCGCGGGCTGATTGATAGGTAGAGTCGACTGTTAGTCGACTGCTCTTCACCGGATGCCCGAAAATCCCGCGCTGCGCGCGCGAGTCGACTGACAGTCGACTCTACCCTCTCCGGCATCGATTTCGCGTTTCAGCAATTCAGGCGTCGAGCAGGTGCGCGCTCAGCGCTTCGCCATCCGCCCCCGGAAGATGCGGCAGCCGCCCCCAGCACGGCATCGGCAGGCGCTGCCGCAGCGTGGCGAAGTTTTCATCCTGCCGCTGCATCGCCGGGTCGATGTGGTTGCCGATCCAGCCCAGGCACTCCACGCCGCTGGCCTGCAGCGACTGCGCGGTCAATCGCGCGTGGTTGACGCAGCCCAGCCGCATGCCCACCACCAGCAGCACCGGCAACTTCAGCGCGCGCACCAGGTCGAGCTGATCCAGCGTGGCCGAGACCGGCGCCAGCCAACCGCCCACGCCCTCCACCACGACGATATCGGCCTTCGCGCGCAGGCGTTCGAACGCGGCCACGATCGGCGCCAGCGCCACCTGCACGCCGTCCTCGGCAGCGGCCAGCTCCGGTGCCAGCGGCTGCCGCAGCGCATAGGGATTCAGGTCGGCATAGTCCGGCACCGGCCAGCTGGCCTCCTGCAGCGCCAGCGCGTCCTCGTTGCGCAGGCCCTGCCCCAGATCCTCGCTGCCGCTGGCCACGGGCTTCATGCCCACCGCGCGCAGGCCACGCTGGCGCAGTGCATGCAGCAGCGCGGTGCTGGCCGCGGTCTTGCCGATTTCGGTGTCGGTGCCGGTAACGAACAGGGCGGGCGGCAGCGTAGCGGGCAACGGCATCGATGGGCTCCAACAGGGCAACAGTGCGTGCATTATCGCCGGCCCGGTGCACTTGCTAGACTGCAGGCATGTTCGCCAATGCCTCGCTCACCGGCAGCAAGCCGGAACAATACGCCCAGCTGCTGGAACAGGCCCGTGGCCTGGTCTACGCCGAGTCCGACCGCATCGCCAACGCGGCCAACCTCTCCGCACTGGTCTATCACGCCCTGCCCGACCTGAACTGGGTGGGCTTCTACCTGTACGACGGCAAGGAACTGGTGGTCGGCCCGTTCCAGGGCCTGCCGGCCTGCGTGCGCATTCCGCTGGACAAGGGCGTGTGTGGTGCCGCCGCCAGCCAGCGCGTGACCCAGCGCGTGGACGACGTCGATGCCTTCCCAGGCCACATCGCCTGCGATTCTGCCTCGCGTTCGGAGCTGGTGGTGCCGCTGCTGCGCGGTGATGAACTGATCGGCGTGTTCGATATCGACAGCCCGAAGGTCGGACGTTTCGATGCCGACGACCAGGCCGGCCTGGAAGCCATCGCCCGCGTGTTCGTCGAGGCGCTGGGATGAGCGCACCGAAGCTGCGCAACATCGGCCCGAAAAGTGCGGCGTGGCTGCGCCAGGTCGGCCTGCGCAGCCGCGAAGACCTGGTTGCGATCGGTGCCGTGGGCGCCTTCGTCAAGGTCAAGCGCGCGGGCTTCAAGCCCAGCCTGAACCTGCTGTATTCCCTGGAAGGCGCGCTGCTGGACTGCCACTGGCAGGAACTGAGCGAGCCGCAGCGCGATGCGCTGGTGCAGGATTACGAAGCACGCATCGCCGCGCATCCGCTGAAGGCGGCCGGCCCGGCGTCGGGCCCGGTACATGAGCAGCGCTTCGATGCCGACGATGACGCTGAAGACAGCGTTGCCGAGGGCGCGGACGAGGATTGAGCCGCGCCCTTCTGTAGCGCCGAGCCCACGCTAGGCTGGCTGTTCTGATCGAAGTGCAGCCGAGCATGGCTCGGCTCTACAAGAGCAGATCAGGGCTGCTGCAGCTCCAGCAGCTCGCCCACCAGCCCGACCTCACCGCGTTCCAGCCACACCCGCAGGCGCGTGCCGTGGTCGATGCGCAGGGCCCAGCACAACGACATTGGCAGGCCGCAGACCTGCGACAGCACCATGCGCAGCGGGCCACCATGGCTGACCACCAGCGTCGGCACCGGATCGTCCTCATCGAGCAGGCGATCGAGCGCGCGCGCGATGCGCCGTTCAAAGTGGCCCCAGCTTTCGCCGTTCGGCGGCGGGAATGCATGCGGATCGGCGTGGAAGGCCGCCAGTGCATCCTCCGGCAGGTCGAACAGCGACTGCCCGTCCCAATCGCCGAAATCCAGCTCTTCCCATTCCTCGTCCGCTTCCACGTCCAGCCCACGCGGGGTGGCCAGGGCCATCGCCGTGTGCAGCGAGCGCAGCCGTGGCGAACTGATCACCCGCTCCCAGGGCTGCGCGGCGTAGGCGTCGACCAGTTCCTGCGGCAGGCGGGCCAGCTGCGGTGGATCGTTGCGGCCATCGAGGAACTCATCGCGACCGTTGCCGGCATGGCGGACCAGGTCGAGGATCATGCGCGCGTCCTGTACAGGCGACGCGGGAACAGCGGAAAACAGGCGGACATCGGCAACGGCACCACGGGATCAAGGGGCCATTCTAAAGGCACGGCAAAGGCAGTCGAGCACGCGCGGCGCTACGGGCCGCCTGCGATGCCGTAGACTGCGCGCACTTCCAGGTGACCTGCGGCCGTGGCCGGCAGGTTGAAACGGGAAGCCGGTGACGCGTGATTCCACGCCAGGCCGGCGCTGCCCCCGCAACGGTAAGCACGTCAGTTCCAGGCTACACCGCCACTGTGCCGCAGGCATGGGAAGGCGCCTGGACGGTGGCCCCAGGCCACCCGGCGGCAAGCCCGGAGACCGGCCCGGAAGCCTCAGGTCGCGATGCGGTGGGCATGGCGCTGGATGACCGCAGCCTGCGCTGCGGCGTCGGCGCATGCCTGCCTTCGCGGCTCCTCCCCTTCGCCACGCGGGCGTGCGTGGCACCTGGAGTCCCCCATGAAGCTGCAGTCCCGAATGCTGTCCCTGGCCGTGCTGGCCACCCTGCCCGCGCTGGCCCAGGCCGCCGATGACACCACTGCGCTCGACCAGATCCTGGTCACCGCCACCCGCACCCCGATCGCGCTGCAGGACAGTATCGCGCCGGCGCAGGTGATCGACCGCGCGCAGATCGAATCCAGCCAGGCCACCTCGCTGCAGGAGCTGCTGCGCGGCCGCGCCGGCATCAACCTGACCAATGCCGGCGGCCTCGGCAAGCAGAGCTCGCTGTTCCTGCGCGGCACCAACTCGGGCCACACCGTGGTGCTGGTCGACGGCGTGCGCATCAACAGTGCCGACCTCGGCCTGGCCATGTACCAGGACCTGCCGCTGGCGCAGATCGAGCGCGTCGAAATCGTTCGCGGCCCGCAGTCCAGTCTGTACGGTGCCGACGCCATCGGTGGCGTGATCCAGATCTTCACCCGCCGCAACCAGGGCGATTTCGCTCCGCACTTCCAGCTCGGCGGCGGCAGCAACGGGCTGCGCGAAGCCAGCGGCGGCATTGGTGGCGGCACCGAGCGCGGCTGGTTCGGTGCCGACATCGCCTACCAGCATTCCGACGGCATCGATGCCTGCCGCGGTTCTTCCTCGGTGTTCACCGCGGGCTGCTTTGCCGACGAGCACGACCGCGACGGCTACCGCAACCTGTCCAAGAGCCTGCGCGGCGGTTACAGCTTCAACGACCAGTGGAACGTGGAAGGCAGCGCACTGCGCGCCGATGGCAAGAACCATTACGACGGCTACTACAACTACTCCGAGACCCGCCAGCAGGTGCTGGCCGGCAAGGTGCGCTACACCCCGTCGGAGCGCCTGGCGTTCACCGCCAACGTCGGCCGCAGCGACAATGAGTCCGACAACTTCGGCGCACCGGGGGTGTTTGGCAGCGCGCAGACCCATCGTGACAGCGCCTCGCTGCAGGGTGACTTCGGTGTGGCCGAGGGCCAGCTGCTGAGTGCCGGCGTGGACTGGAGCGAAGACAATCTGGACGGCAGCAGCGCCGGGTATCTCGTCGACAGCCGCCGCAACACCGGCGTGTTCGTGCAGTACCAGGGCCGCTTCGGCCGCCACCAACTGCAGGCCAGCGCCCGCAACGACGACAACCAGCAGTTCGGCAACCACGCCACCGGCAGCGTTGGCTGGGCGATGGAACTGGGCCACGGCCTGCGCGTCAACGCCAGCTACGGCACCGCGTTCAAGGCACCGACCTTCAGCGACCTGTACGACCCGTGGAGCGGCGTGCCGACGTTGAATCCGGAGAAGTCCAAGAGCGCCAACCTCGGCGTTTCGCAGCAGGGCCAGGGCTGGCACTGGGGCATGGATGTGTACGAAACCCGCATCGATGACCTGATCACCTACGATGCGTCCACGATGAAAATGCAGCAGGTGGAGAAGGCGCGCATCCGTGGTGCCGAGCTGACCGGTGGCGTGCTGCTGGCCGGCTTCGACATCAACGCGCAGCTGAGCTACACCGACCCGCGCAACCGCACCTACGGCAGCACCCAGTTTGACAACTGGCTGCCGCGCCGTGCACAGCAGACCGCGCGCCTGGACATCGACCGTCGCTTCGGCGATTTCCGCGCCGGCCTGACCGTACAGGGCGCGGGCAAGCGCTTTGACAACGCCAGCAACTCGGTGAAGGTTGGCGGCTACGGCACGCTGGACCTGCGCGCCGAGTACGCGCTGACGCCGTCGTGGTCGCTGCTGGCGCGTGCCGCCAACGTGTTCGACCGCAACTACGAGACCGTGGCGTGGTTCAACCAGCCCGGCCGTGAGTACCAGTTGAGCGTGCGTTACCAGCCGAAATGAGGAAACGCGCCGGGCATTCCCGGCGCTTTCTCTGTAGAGCCGAGCCCATGCTCGGCTCAGGCAGCAAAGCAGCCGAGCATGGGCTCGGCTCTACACCGGGACGCCGGCGGCCAACCCCGGCAATTCACGCAGATCGTCGATCACCGCCACCGCATGCGCGGTGGCCATGTCCAGGCCGCGCGGGTAGCCGTAACGCACCAGCGCGATCGGCATGCCTGCCTCTTCGGCGGCGCGGTAGTCGGTCAACGAATCACCCACCATCAGGCAGGCGTCCACCGGCAGCCCGAAGTGCGCAGCGATGTGCCGCAACGGTTCGCCACTGGGCTTGCGCTGCGGCAGCGAATCGCCGCCCAGTATCAGCGCGAACGCATCACCGATGCCCAGGTGCTGCAGCAGCGGTGGCACCAGCGCTTCGGGCTTGTTGGTGCAGATCGCCAGCGGCACGTTGCGTGCACGCAGTTGCGCCAGCGCTTCACCCACGCCATCGAACAGGCGCGGGCTGCGCAGCAGGCATTCGCGGTAGTGCACCATGAAGACCGGCATGACCTCGGCCAGGTCGACCTCACGACCCGCGGCATGCACGGCCTGCTCGACCAGGCGGCGCACACCGTCGCCGATCCAGCCCAGCACCGTGGCTTCCGGTACGCGTGCCACACCGATGTCCTCCAGCGTGCGGTTCAGCGCTTCGGCGATATCAGCTGCGCTGTCGACCAGCGTGCCATCAAGGTCGAACACGACCAGTGGATAGGGATACGACAAGGGACGGCACCTGCATGACGTGGGGCCGTCCATTGTACGCCGCTGGTTTTTGCACCGATCCGCCTCAGCCGATCCGGCGCGCGCGGGTAGCCAGGAACGTGGGCAGGTAACGGTCGATCAGGAAACGCGGCTGCGGCTGCCAGTCCTCCATGAAGCGATCGATGATGAAGCCGGCATCCAGCTGGCCACCGATCAGTTCGGTCAGGCTGTGGCCGAAGGTCAGTGCATCGCCCCGTGCCAGCTTCGCCTCGCGCTCGGCTGGCGGCAGGTCTTCCAGGTCCGAATAGGGAATGGCGTACTGCGGCCGGATCAGGCCCTGTGCGTCCAGCTGCGGATCGCGCGCACCGACGAACAGCACCGGGTTGTAGAAGCTGGCCATCAGCATGCCATCGCGTGCCAGCACACGGCGGCATTCGGTCCACACCGGGCGCACGTCAGGCACGTACAGGTTCGAGATCGGGTGGAACACCACGTCGAAACTGTCGTTGGCGAACACGTGCAGATCGCGCATGTCACCCTGCACGGTGCGCAGCTGCAGGCCATCGCGCGCAGCGACCCTGCGGTCCTGTTCCAGCTGCCCGTCGGACAGGTCGAACACGGTGACGTCAGCGCCCGCAGCGGCCAGCACCGGTGCCTGCTGGCCACCGCCCGAGGCCAGGCACAGGATGCGACGGCCGCGCACATCACCCATCCAGTCCAGCGGCAGCGCGCGGGGCGTCAGGTGCACCTGCCAGCGGCCTTCGCGCGCGGCGGCGATCGTTGAACTTTCCACCGGGCGCGACCATTCGCGCACTTCGCTGGCCTGGCGGTCCCAGGCAGCACGGTTGTGGTCGATCAAGGCCTGTCCATGGTTCATGTGTTCTCCTTGCCCGGTGGGCGCCAATCCAGATCCTGGAAGGCCGGGCTGGCGAAACACTCGCCCAGGAAATCCAGGAATCGCCGCATGATAGCGGGCTGCTGGCGCCGTGACGCGTACACGGCATGAATGCCGAGTTCGTCCAGGCTGAATTCGGGCAGCAGTTCGATCAGCTCGCCACTGCGCAGCAGCGGCGCCACCTGGTAGGTCGGCAGCATGGCGATACCGGCACCGGCCCGCACCGCCTCCAGCAGCAGCGAGGCCTCGTTCGCGCTGATGTTGCCGCCCACCGCCACCGACAGCGAACGTCCATCGCGGTGCAGCTGCCACAGGCTTTTACCGACGTAATGGTGGGTCAGGCAGTTGTGCGCGGCCAGGTGCTCGGGGGCGGTCGGCGTGCCACGCACCTGCAGGTAGGACGGCGTCGCGCACAACACCGAGCGGCAGGTGGCCAGGCGCCGTGCGATCAGGCTGGGGTCGATCTGGCGCGCGATGCGCACGGCCAGGTCCACCCGCTCTTCCACCAGGTTCACCGTGCGGTCGACCAGCAGCAGCTCGATGCGTGCCGCCGGATGGCGCGCAACGAAGCCGGCCACGGCCCGTGCCAGGTGGCTCTGCCCGAACGACACGCTGGCGGTCACCCGCAGCGTGCCGTGCGGCTCGGGATCATCACTGGCCAGCTCGCCCTGCAGTTCTTCGCCGATCGCCAGCATCTGCCGGAAGCGCGCCAGCGCCGCCTCGCCGGGGCCGGTCAGGCTGATCCGGCGCGTGGTCCGGTGCAGCAGGCGCGCACCCAGCCACCCTTCAACCTCGGCCAGGTAGCGGGAGACCATCGCCCGCGACATGTCCAGCACCTCGGCGGCGGCGGTGAGGCTGCCGCGCTCGGCCACCTCGACGAACACGGTCATGGCGGTCAGTCGGTCCATCTGCTCGATTCCTGCAACAAACAAACGCGTTATACGCTGTTTTTCGATCAACTGCAGCAGCCTAGAGTGACCCCATTCCCACCCCACACCGCCCCACGGAGTCCTGCCATGAAGATCGCCCTCGTTGGTTCCACCGGCAACATCGGCCGCCAGATCGCCCGCCACGCGCTGGCCCGCGGCCACGAACTCACTGTCATCGTGCGCAGCGCGCAGGACCTTCCGGCTGAACTGGCCGGTGCGCATCCGGTGGTCGCCTCGTTGGACGACCTGGATGCGCTGGTCGCCGCCATTGCCGGCCACGACGTGCTGGCCAGTGCCTACGGCCCGCGCCCCGGCGATGACATCGGCCGTGTGGGCGAGGTCGCCGCGCAGTTGGCCGCCGCCGCACGCAAGGCCGGCGTACCGCGCCTGGTGGTGGTCGGTGGTGCCGGCAGCCTGGAAGTCGCGCCCGGCGTGCAGCTGGTCGATACCCCCGACTTCCCGGAGGCCTACAAGCCGTACGCGCTGGCCCATCGCGAGGCGTTCAACCGCCTGCAGGCAGTGGACGACCTGGACTGGACCTTCTTCTCGCCGGCCGCAGAAATCGGCCCGGGCGAAGAGCGCGGCCAGTACCGCGTGCAGCCCAAGGCCTTCCTGGCCGATGCCAGCGGCCACAGCCGCATCAGCTACGCCGACTACGGTGCAGCGTTCGTCGCCGAGCTGGAAGCGCACCAGTACCCGAAGCAGATCATCACCGCAGCGTATTGATCCACGCACGTCCCATGTAGAGCCAAGCCCGCGCTCGGCTCTACGCGAACATGCAGCCGGGCATTGGCCCGGCTCTACACAAGGAATTCCCATGCGTACCGCTGCCCTGCTGCTTCCCCTCGCCCTGGCCGCCAGCTTCACCAGTGCGCCGCTGCTGGCCGCCCCGGCCACCACGGCGCCGACGGCGGCGACGAAATCCCAGCTGCACCTGCAGACCTTCCATCCCGGCCCGCAGGCGATGTTCTCGGTGTCCTCGGTACTGATCGAAGGCCGCCACGATGCGATCCTGGTCAATGCGCAGTTTGGCGCCAGCGACGCGCGCAAGCTGGTCGAGCTGATCCGCGCCAGCGGCAAGCAGCTGACCACGATCTACATCAGCCACGGCGATCCGGACTACTACTTCGGCCTGGCCACGCTGCAGGATGCGTTCCCGAAGGCGCGCATCGTCGCTACCGCACAGACCGTTGCCCACATCCAGCAGACACAGGCCGGCAAGCTGGCCTACTGGGGCCCGAAGATGGGTGCCGACGTGCCGGCCCGCATCGTGGTGCCGCAGGTGCTGGATGGCGATGCCCTGCAACTGGAAGGCCAGCGCCTGCCGCTGATCGGCCTGGACGGACCGACCCCGGACCGCACGGTGCTGTGGGTGCCGTCGCTGCGTGCGATCGTCGGTGGCATTCCGGTGGTGGCCGGTGAGCACGTGTGGATGGCCGACACGCAGACGCCGAAGTCGCACACCGACTGGCTGCAGACCCTGCAGCGGTTGCAGGCGTTGAAGCCGAAAGTAGTGGTACCGGGGCATTACGCACCGGGTGCCGCACTGGATTCGAGTGCGCTGCGCTTCACCGCAGATTACATCCGCGCGTTCGATGCCGAGGCGGCCAAGGCCAAGGACAGTGCGGCACTGGTGAAAGCAATGCAGTCGCGCTACCCGAAGCTGGATGGCGTCGCATCGCTGGAGCTGAGTGCGAAGGTGGCCAAGGGCGAGATGCAGTGGCCGTGAGGTAGGAAGTTTTCTTTTGCAGGGCTGCGCCCTGCACCTGCTCAATGCAACGGCAACAGCCGAAGCAACAGCAAAAGCTGGTCTCCTGAGGGTTGGCGGGGTGGGTCCGGTTGCGGGGGGCGCTGCAAGTACGTCCATGTAAGCTCGGTCGCCGCATCCATGCGGCTCACGCCCCCGCAACCGGACCCACCCCGCCTTCGACAGTTTCCCGCTATCTGTCGGAACCTGCTGCTGATGGTGGGTGCCGACCGTTGGTCGGCACGGGGTCAGAGCCCGTTGCTGCGCAACGGGCTCTGACCCCACTGTTTGATGATTAGGTATCTGTGGGTTTGTTCATGTCGTGCTCGAACAATTCCCCCTGCACCACCGGCTCCTTCTCGCGGAAGCCGCCGAGCCCGACGCCGACCAAACGGTAACGGGTCTCCGCCGGCAGGTCGACGCGGGCGCGCAGGGCCAGTGCGATGTCGCGCAGTTCTTCCATCGATTCCGGCGGGCGCTCCGGGGTGAAGCTGCGGGTGAGGATGCGGAACTGCGCGGTCTTCAGTTTCAGCACCACGGTGTGGCCGACGCGTTCGGTCTTGCGCGTGGCCTTCCAGGTCTTCTCCGCCAGCTGCACGATCGCTTCGCCCAGGTCTTCCAGCGGCAGGTCTTCGGCGAAGGTGTCCTCCGAGGAAATCGACTGCACCTGCTGGTCCGGTTCCACCGGCCGCTCGTCGATGCCGCGTGCACGGTTGTACAGGCTGCGGCCGAAGCTGCCGAATGCTTCTTCCAGGTCGATCAACGCCCACTGCCGCAGATCGCCGCAGGTGACGATGCCGCGCGCGGCAAGTTTTCCTTCCATCACCTTGCCGACGCCGGGCACCCGGTTCACTGGCAACGGCTGCAGGAACGCGTCCACCCGCTGCGGGGGGATCACGAACTGGCCATCAGGTTTGCGCCAGTCCGAGGCGATCTTGGCCAGGAACTTGTTTGGCGCGATGCCAGCTGAAGCAGTCAGGTTCGTTTCCTCGCGGATCTGCGCGCGGATGGTGCGGGCGATGTCGGTGGCCAGTTCGATGCCGCTCTTCGGCTCGGTCACATCGAGGTAGGCCTCGTCCAGCGACAACGGCTCGACCAGGTCGGTATGCCGCAGGAAGATCGCGCGCACCTGCTGTGACACCGCCTTGTAACGTGCGAAGTCCGGCGGCACGAAGATCGCATCCGGGCACAGGCGCTCGGCACGCACGGCGGGCATCGCCGAACGCACGCCGAACACGCGTGCCTCGTACGAGGCCGCGCACACCACCGAACGCGCGCCACGCCATGCCACAACCACCGGCTTGCCGCGCAGTGACGGATCGTCGCGCTGCTCCACCGACGCGTAGAACGCGTCCATGTCGACGTGGATGATCTTGCGCAGTCGGGTCATGTCAGGCGGAAAGGGCGGGGGCGTGCCGGACGGGCCACACGCCGAAGTATGGTCGTTGCACATCAACAGGATGCGCGTATTCCATTGAAAACACTACGGTTGCGTACGGTTGAAATGTTTGATCGGCGCAGTTTCCACGGGCATCCTCGAGCGCTTGTTTCCCTGTTTCCCCGCTTCCAGGATTGTGCTTCATGACCCGTCTCCACGCGTTCAACCGCGAACAGCTGCTGGCCAGCGCACGCGGTGAACTGTTCGGCACCGCCGCCGGCCGTTTGCCCAACGATCCGATGCTGATGTTCGACCGCATCACCGACATCCGCGAGGACGGCGGACCGCATGGCAAAGGCATGGTACGCGCCGAACTGGATATCCGCCCGGACCTGTGGTTCTTCGGCTGCCACTTCATCGGCGACCCGGTGATGCCCGGCTGCCTGGGCCTGGATGCCATGTGGCAGCTGACCGGCTTCTTCCTGACCTGGCTGGGCGCCCCCGGCAAGGGCCGCGCGCTGGGCTGTGGCGAAGTGAAGTTCACCGGCCAGGTGCTGCCGGAGGCCAAGCTGGTGCGCTACGAGATCGATATCAGCCGTGTCATCAACCGCAAGCTGGTGATGGCCCAGTCGGACGCGCGCATGTACGTGGATGACCGCGAAATCTACAGCGCGCGCGACCTGCGCGTCGGCCTGTTCACTGAAACCGGGAGCTTCTGATGCGTCGCGTCGTCATCACTGGCATGGGCATCACGTCCTGCCTCGGCAATGATCTGGATACCGTTTCGGCCGCGCTGCGCGAAGGGCGCTCGGGTATCACCGCCCTGGCCGACCACGCCGAAGCGGGCCTGCGCAGCCAGGTTGGCGGTCGTGTCGACCTCGATCTGGAGGCGCTGATCGACCGCAAGCAGAAGCGCTTCATGAGCGATGCGGCGGCCTTCGCCTACCTGTCCATGCGCGATGCCATCGCCGATGCCGGGCTCAGCCCCGAGCAGGTCAGCAACCTGCGCACCGGCCTGATCGCCGGTTCCGGCGGCGGCTCCAGCGAATGGCAGATCGGCGCGGTCGACCTGCTGCGCGAACGTGGTGTGCGCAAGGTCGGGCCGTACATGGTGCCGCGCACGATGTGCTCGACGGTCTCGGCCTGCCTGGCCACGGCCTACCAGATCAAGGGCGTCAGCTATTCGCTGTCGGCCGCCTGCGCGACCTCGGCGCACTGCATCGGTGCCGCCGCGGACATGATCCGCCATGGCGCGCAGGACATCATGTTCGCCGGTGGCGGTGAAGACCTGCACTGGTCGATGAGCGTGATGTTCGATGCGATGGGCGCGCTGTCGACCAGCTTCAACGAGACCCCGGCCAGCGCCTCGCGCCCTTACGACAAGGACCGCGACGGCTTCGTCATCGCCGGCGGCGGCGGCATGCTGGTGCTGGAGGACTACGACCACGCCGTTGCGCGCGGCGCGCACATCCATGCCGAGCTGATCGGCTATGGCGTGACCTCCGACGGCGCCGACATGGTCGCCCCGTCCGGCGAAGGCGCGGTGCGCTGCATGAAGATGGCGCTGCAGGGCGTCGATCGCCCGCTGGACTACCTCAACACCCACGGCACCTCCACGCCGCTGGGCGACGTCACCGAGCTCAATGCGATCCGCGAAGTGTTCGGCGATGCGGTGCCGCCGCTGTCCTCGACCAAGGCGCTGTCCGGCCATTCGCTGGGTGCGGCCAGCGTGCACGAGGCGATCTACTGCCTGCTGATGATGCGCGATGGCTTCGTCGCCGGTTCGGCCAACATCGGCGAACTGGACCCGAAGGTGGAGAGCTTCCCGATCCTGCGCGAAAGCCGCGAGCAGAAGCTGGATACGGTGATGTCCAACAGCTTCGGCTTCGGTGGCACCAACGCCGCGCTGGTGTTCGGGCGGGTGTGATGGGGGCAGGTGTGCCGACCAACGGTCGGCACCCACCAATAGATGTAGAGCCGAGCCATGCTCGGCTCAGTGCCGGCCAACGGCCGGCATCTACCGCTTATTTCGGCAACAACGGCACCAGCAATGCGTGCGCGTCCACCAGCGAGCCCACGATGCGGTGGCCCAGTGCGCGCAGCTCTTCATCAGGATGCACCAGGTCCGGCACCTGGATCACGGTCATGCCGGCGGCCAGCGCCGCGCGCGTACCGGCCGGTGAGTCTTCCAGCGCCAAGCAACGCTCCGGCGCCTGGCCCAGCCGCTGCGCGGCCAGCAGGTAGATATCCGGTGCCGGCTTCGGCCGCGCCACGTCGCCGCTGGTGATCACCGCATCGAAGTACGGCAGCAGGCCAGCAGCGGCCAGCTTGCGGTTGGCCCGCGGCTGCCGCGTGGTGGTTGCCACCGCACGCGGGATCGCATGTGCCTTCAGCAGCTCCAGCAGCTCCAGGATGCCCGGCCGCAGCGGCAGACCGGTCTGCGTGCGTGCTTCGTACAGCTCATGGCAACGTGCCGCCACGGCGTCGATCACGCTGTCCTCGATGCCCTGCGCACGCAGCAGCGCGTGCGTATCGCGGTCACCGAGGCCGACCATGCGCAGGAACACCGCCTCGTCCAGGCCCAGCCCGAATTCGTCGGCGGCCTCGCTCCAGCAGGCCAGCGAGACCCGCTCGCTGTCGATCATCAGGCCGTCCATGTCGAAGATGACGGCGTCGGGGAGGAACGGCAGCGCAGCGATGGTGGTCATGGAGCGAACAGCGTATCCAGGTCGGTGGAAGTGAGCTGCCGCCATTGCCCTTCGTCCAGCCCCTGCAGGTCCAGCCCGCCGACGCGGCTGCGGTGCAGGGCCTGCACGTGGTTGCCGGTGGCGGCGAACATGCGGCGTACCTGATGGTAGCGGCCTTCGTGCAGCACCAGGCGCGCGCGACGCGCATCCAGCACCTCCAATTCAGCCGGCAGCAGGGGCGTCTTCTCGGACTCCAGCATGAGCGTACCGCTGGCGAACAGCGCCACCTCGTCGCCGCGCAGGTCATCGCTCAACTCGACCTCATAGACTTTCGGCAGCTTCGACTTCGGCGAGATGATCCGGTGCAGCAGGCCACCGTCGTCGGTCAGCAGCAGCAGGCCACTGGTCTCGCGGTCGAGGCGGCCCACTGTAGACAGCACCGGATCGCGGTCGCGGAAGCGCGGCGGCAGCAGGTCGTAGATCAGGCGGCCGGTGTCCTTGGTCGAGCAGGTGTAGCCGGCCGGCTTGTGCAGCGCGATCGACAGGCCCACCGGCGGGTCCAGCGGCTCGCCGTCGACGCGGATCGCCTCGTGCGGCACCTGGTCGTCGGCATACAGCACCTCGCCGTCGGCGTCGGTGACGCGGCCTTCGCGGAACATCCACTGCACCTGCTTGCGGCTGCCGTAGCCCAGGTTGGCGATGAGCTTGACCAGCTTCACTTGCCCTTCCCCTTCACCGCTTCCACCAGCTTGAAGCCATCACGCTCGGCGATCACGCGCACCGCGCCAAAGCTCTCGTTGAGCGTGTACTCGTACGGCAGGTGGCGGTTGGCCACCACGTACAGGCGTCCGCCCGGGCGCAGCGCCTGCGCGGCCACGGCGATGAAGCGCTGGCCGATGTCCGGGCGATCGGCGCGCGAGGGCGTGTGGAATGGCGGATTGCTGATGATGACGTCGTAGCCCGGCTCGATGCCGGCGGTGACGTCCTGCCACAGGAAGCGCAGCGGCAGCGGACGCGGCGGCGGTGCCAGGTTCAGCTCGGCCAGTGCCAACGCGCGCTGCTCCGCTTCGTACAGGTCCAGCGCGGTGATCTTCGGGCAGCGCTCCAGCAGCTCGCGCGACAGGTAGCCGTAGCCGGCACCGAGGTCGGCGGCGCGGCCGGCCAGGTCGGCCGGCAGGTGCTCGGCCAGCAGCGCCGAGGCCGGATCGATGCGGTCCCAGGCGAACACGCCCGGGCGGCTGAGGAAACGGCCGCCGACGATCGGACGCACCGCATCCAGTGCCGACCAGCGCTTGGCCAGGTCGGCGTCGTGCTGGCCCTGCATCGGGGCGGTCCAGTACACGCGGCAGTGGTTCTTGGTCAGGCTGCCGCCGAGGCCGGTCAGTTGCTTGAGGTCGCCCTCGCCCGAGCGTGCACCTTCGTTGTTGGACTGGCAGGCAACGATGCGGCCGCCGTCGGCGACCAGCGCCAGCGCACGGGCAAACAGCGCGCGGGCTTCTTCACGCTGGCGCGGCGGCAGCACCAGCACCAGCGGGTAACGGCCCTTGCCGGCCACATCATCCAGCTGGCCACTGACGGTCCAGCCGGCGGCCTGCTGCAGCGGCTGCGCGAACGGGGCGAAGCTCTGCTCGCAGTGGACCTCGCGGCTGCCGGCCGCTTCACGCAGCGGCCAGCCGTCGCGGGCACGCAGGAAGGCCACCGGGCCCTCCGGCCAGCGCAGGGCGCCTTGGGAGAACGGCAGGAACAGGGTCTGCAGGGGGGCGTCGTCGCTGGAGGCCATCGGCGCGGGTACTTCAAGCGTGAGGGCCGTCCATTGTACCGGCTTGGCCGGACCGGCCCCGGTATGCCGCTTTGCGAAACCCGAACGGGGCCTTGATCTGCCAGCAACATTGAAACGTTCAGGGTAGAGGCTCCCCCGGAAACCCAGGAGAACCTGCATGCGAGCCTTGTTCGTCGGTGGCGTGGTCGACAACAGTGAAATGGACCTGGAAGGCAGCCATCCGCCCGTGCATTACCCCGAGGACACCGGCGGCGGCCACTCGCGCTATCGGCTGCACCAGGTCGGTCATGGCGCCGACGGCAGCGTGGCCTATGCGGTGTACGGCGCACCGGACCTGGCCGATGACGAGGTGGCCCGGGTGGCGGAAGAACGCGCCTATGCGCGCCGGTTCGAGGCGACACCGACCTTGTTCGAGCACTGACACACCGGTAGCGCCCGAGCCCACGCTCGGGCGACGGCGCAGCCGAGCGTGGGCTCGGCTCTACATCCGATCAAGGCGCCCTGGGTGGCAGACGGTTGACGCTGGCGATCTCGTCCAGCCACACATGGTGCTGCTGCACCGGCGTGTCGTAGTCATCCAGGCGCAACTGGCCGTTGCTGCCTTCGTCGCCGGCGTCGTTGCGGTACTGCTGCACGGTCGGTTTCACCGCCACGGTGCCGAGCAGGCGGCGACCATCGTGCAGGGTCAGCTGCACCTGCGTTTCGCCTTCCAGCTGCGGCAACAGGGCTTCCAGGCGCGCGATCTGCGCCGGATCGGTATGGATGCGGGGAGCTATACGGGACATCGGCGACCTCCTGCGTGCAGGGTCGCCGATCGGCCGTGAATGCTCAGTGCAGCGCGCTGTCCGCGCGTGGCACCTGCACCTTGCGTACCGCAGCCACCAGCTGTGCCACCGAGTACGGTTTGGCGACATGTTCCTGGAAGCCTGACGCCAGCGCTCGGCGCCGGTCATCGGCGCGTGCCAGCGCGGTCACGGCAACCGCCGGCAGGGTCATCGCATCCACGCCCATGTCCTCGCGCAGCGTGCGCACCAGACCATAGCCATCCATGCCCGGCATGCCGATGTCGGTCAGCATCACGTGGTACTGCAGGTGCCCGGTATCGGCCAGCAACGCCAGCGCTTCACCGGCCGAGCTGGCGGCCGACACACTCGCGCCCTGCTCTTCCAGCATGCGCCGCAGGTACTCCAGCACTTCCGGCTGGTCTTCCACCGCCAGCACATGCATGCCACGCAGCGGGTACGGTTCGACGATCACCGGCTCCAGGATCGGCCCGCTGATCACTTCGCGCAGCGGGCGTCGCTCGGCATCGGGAATGTGCTGCGGCAGTCGCACAGTGAAGGTGGCGCCGTGGCCATGGCCTTCGCTGGCGGCGGTGACGGTACCGCCATGCAGTTCGACCAGCTGCTGCACGATCGCCAGGCCCAGGCCGAGGCCGCCATGGCGTCGGGTGGTGGTGCCATCGGCCTGGCGGAAGCGGCTGAACAGATGGTTGAGGAACTCCGGTGCGATGCCATCACCGGTATCGCGCACCGTGATCACCCAGTGGTTGCCGTCGGCCTGCAGCTGCACGTCGATGCGGCCTTCGGCCGGGGTGAACTTGATTGCGTTCGACAGCAGGTTCCAGAACACCTGCTGCAGGCGGGTGGCATCGCCCAGCACCAGGCTGGGCTGCTCCGGCAGCAGCAGACTCACGTCCAGCGCCTTGCCTTCGGCGACCAGTTCCTGCGCACCGATGGCTTCGCCCAGCAGGTCGCGCAGGTCCAGTATCTCCACCTCCAGCTGCACCTTGCCCAGCAGCATGCTGCTGAGGTCGAGCATGTCCGAGATCAGCCGCTTCTGCGCACCGGCGCTGTTGGCGATCACATTCAGGCCCTTGTACAGCGGGCTGGTGTTGTCCACGCGCTGCAGCAGCAGCTCGCTCCAACCGAGGATGGTGGTCAGCGGCGTGCGCAGCTCGTGCGACAGCGTGGCCAGGAACTCGTCCTTCAACCGCGCCATGTTCTCGGCGGCACTGCGCGCGGCACGCTCGGACTGCAGAAGCTCTTCGCGGGCCAGCTCGATCTCGCGGCGTTCGGTCACGTCCGGGCTGCTGCCGGCCAGTCCGATGAAGCGGCCCATCCGTGAGAAACGCGGGCGTGCGTTCATCTCCAGCCAACGCCACTCGCCATCGGCGCGTCGGGCCCGCACCAGCGCATGCATCGACCGCTGCGCCTTCAGTGCTTCCTGCAGTTCGTACTCGAACACCGATGCATCGTCCGGATGCACCAGGCCGCGCCAGACATCTTCCGGCACGCGTGTTTCGTCACCGCCAAAGAACTCACTGAAAGCGCTGTTGACGAAACGGGCATGGCCGCGCTCGTCGAGCACCCACACCGGCATCGGCAGGCCGTCGGCCAGTGCGCTGAAGCGGGCTTCGCTTTCGCCCAGCTCCACTTCCATCTGCTTGCGTGCGGTGATGTCGAAGAACAGGATGCCGACCTTGTCTTCGCCCGGACGGCCCACGCGCACCGCATCAACCGCGAACGAGCGGCCCAGCGCACGCGCTTCCATCTCGAACTGAGCGGGGCGGCCACTGCGCGCGACCTCGCCGTAGATGCGGAACCAGTCCTGCTCGTGGCCCGGTTCCAGCGCCGTCATGCGCTGGCCACGCGCGTCCTTCAGGCCGGTGTGGCGCTCGAACGCATCGTTGACCTCGATGAAACGGTAGTCCACCGCACGATCGCCCTCGAACAGCACCTGGATCACGCAGAAACCGGCGTTGATGCGCTCAAGCACGCCATGATGCAGGTCGGGTTCGGGCGCTGGCACCATCATCGGTGGGCGCTCCACGAGGGGCGGCAGTGTGGACAAGGGGCGTCTGTGCAGGCCGGATTGGAAGCACAGCATCTTCCAAAGCGCGTATTCACAGCGTCAAGCGCCGTCAGTCATGGTTGACGTCGATGAATTGGCGGCAACCACCCTTGCGCACGACGCAATCGGCCATTGCGGTGGCCCGGCCACAGGATCACACTCGATCTGTGATCAACATCGTCCCCAGCGCGGGGACGCAGGAGACCGTCATGAAACGCTCACTCGCGATTGCCCTGCTGGCAGGCGCCCTGGTGGCGGGCGGCGCCAACGCTGCACCGCGCACCGTGACCGATGCGGACGCGCCGCGCGCGTTGCAGGCCGATGGCCCGGTCAGCGTGAAATGGGAGGATCCGGCCAAATTCACCGAGATCCGCCAGAGCACCAACCGCTTCGAGGCCGAACGCGGTGACTGGGTACAGCAGCTGGCCCGCTACCTGCAGACCACCGCTGCCAAGCCGCTGCAGCCTGGGCAGACCCTCGATGTGACCCTGGTGGACATCAAGCGTGCCGGTGACTACGAGCCGTGGCACGGCCCGCGTGGCCGCGACATCCGGATCATGCGCGACATCTACCCGCCGCGGATCAGCCTGCAGTACACGTTGAAGGACGCCAGCGGCCGTATCGTCAGCGAGGGCGATGCGCGCCTCAGCGATACCGGCTACCTGCACAACCTGGGGCTGAAGAGCGACAGTGATCCGCTGCGCTACGAGAAGCGCCTGATCGATGACTGGGTGAAGCGCCAGCTGGCCAGCCAGGCCACCGCTGCGCGTTAGGCCACTCGGTAGGTGTCAACCTTGGTCGACACGCATTACACGGCGCCGACCAAGGTCGGCCGCTACCGAAGCCGAGCGTGGGCTCGGCTCTACACGTATACCCTGGCCACGCGCTTGACCGCGCACGGCAGCTGGTACGCACTCACGCCACAGCGCGGCGCCAGTTCGGACAGCGTCGGTGCGCTGCCCCACAGTTCCACCACGCTGCCGATGCCGGCCTGGGCATGCGCGGTCAGGTCCACCGTCAGCATGTCCATCGACACGCGCCCGATCAGCGCACCGGGCTGGCCGTCGATCAGCACCGGGGTGCCATTCGGGGCGAACTGCGGATAACCGTCGGCATAGCCGAGCGCGACCACACCCACGCGGGTGCGCGCCTTGGCCACGAAGCGTGCGCCATAACCCACCGGCTCACCCGCCTCGATCCAGCGCTCGGCGATCACCTTCGACTGCATCGTCATCACCGGGCGCAGGCGCTCGGTCAGTGCCGTGTTGTCCGGCAGCGGATTGGCGCCATACAGCATCAGGCCCGGGCGCACCCAGTCGCTGCGTACATCCGGCCAGCCCAGCAGCGCCGGCGAGTTGCACACGCTGGTCTCGCCGTCCAGGCCGTCGATGGCCCGCGCGAAGGTCGCAGCCTGTTCGTGGGTGCGTTCGCTGTCCAGCTCATCGGCGCGCGCCAGGTGGGTCATCAGCACGATGCGCTCGACCTGCGGCAGCGCCGACAGGCGTGCATGCGCGGCACGGAAGCTGTCCACGTCCAGGCCAAGACGATGCATGCCACTGTCCAGCTTCAGCCACACCGTCAACGGGCGCGGGCTGTCGTAGGCAGCAACGGCCTCCAGTTGCCACGGCGAACCGACGGCGAACCAGAAGTCATGCTCGGCCACCAGCGCCATGTCGCTGGGCTCGAAGATGCCTTCCAGCAGCAGGATCGGCGCACGGATGCCGGCCTGGCGCAGCTCCAGTGCCTCTTCGATGGTAGCCACGCCGAAACCATCAGCCTCACCTTCCAGCGCCTGCGCACAGCGCACCGCGCCATGCCCATAGGCATCGGCCTTGATGATCGCCAGGGCCTTGCCACCGCCCAGTTCACGGGCGAGCCGGTAGTTGCTGCGCAGGGCGCCCAGATCGATCAGCGCGCGGGCAGGACGCATGTGCGGTTCTCTTGTTGCGGCGCGTGACCGTACTGGCCGTAGCGGAAAATATCCAGGCCTTCGGTGCTGATCTGCGGCTGGCGCGCGCTCATCAGGTCGGCCAGGTAGCGACCCGAGCCGCAGGCCATGGTCCAGCCCAGCGTGCCGTGGCCGGTGTTGAGGTACAGGTTGCGGAACGGCGTGGCGCCGATCACCGGCGTACCGTCCGGCGTGGCCGGGCGCAGGCCGGTCCAGAACTGCGCACGCGACAGGTCGCCGCCCTTCGGGTAGAGATCGCTGACCACCAGCTCCAGGGTTTCGCGTCGGCGCTGCGACAGCGACAGGTCGAAGCCGGCCACTTCGGCCATGCCACCGACGCGGATACGGTCGTCGAAGCGGGTCACCGCCACCTTGTAGCTCTCATCGAGGATGGTCGAGGTCGGCGCCATCGCCGGGTCGGTGATCGGCAGGGTCAGCGAGTAGCCCTTCAGCGGGTACACCGGCAGGCGCATGCCCAGCGATGCGACCAGCGCCGGCGAATAGCTGCCGAGCGCGACCACGAAGCGGTCGGCGGTTTCCAGCTTGCCGTCGATGCGCACGCCGGTGATGCGGTCGCCATCGACCTCCAGGCCGGTGATGTCCTGGTCGAAGCGGAACTCGACACCAGCATCCACGCACATCTGCGCCAGGCGGCGGGTGAACAGCTGGCAGTCGCCGGTCTGGTCACGCGGCAGGCGCAGCGCGCCGACCAGGCCATCGACGTGGGCCAGGGCCGGTTCGGCCTGGATGATGCCGGCGCGGTCCAGCACCTCGTACGGCACGCCGTACTGGGCCAGGATCTCGATGTCCTGCGCCGAGGCATCCAGCTGCTGCTGGGTGCGGAACAACTGGGTCGTGCCCAGGTCGCGGCCTTCGAATTCGATGCCGATCTGCGCACGCAGCTCGTTCAGGCAGTCGCGGCTGTACTCGGACATGCGCACCATGCGCGCCTTGTTGATCGCGTAGCGCTCATGGGTGCAGTTGCGCAGCATCTGCCACAGCCAACGGTACTGGGCCAGGTCCATGCCCGGCTTGATCGCCAGCGGCGCGTGCTTCTCGAACAGCCAGCCGATGGCCTTCTTCGGCACGCCCGGGGCCGCCCACGGCGAGGTGTAGCCGAACGACAGCTGGCCAGCATTGGCGAAGCTGGTTTCCAGCGCCGGGCCGGGCTGACGATCGATGACCGTGACTTCAAACCCGGCCTGTCGCAGGTACCAGGCACTGGTGGTGCCGATCACGCCGCTGCCGAGAACTAGGACTCGCATGGGACTTCTCCAACCCGATCATTCCCTGCACTGGAGCGTGCCGGGACCATAATTGGGGAAGTATAGACAGCCATTCCCAGTTGATTTGCCTGTTTTGAAATCAACCGGCAGGATGTTCTCCTGCAATTCATTCCCCAAGGTTGACGGCCATGGCCACCCGTACCCGCGAACTGGACAAGATCGACCGCAAGATCCTGCGCATCCTGCAGGCCGAGGGCCGCATCTCCTTCACCGAACTGGGCGAGCGGGTCGGCCTGTCGACCACGCCATGCACTGAGCGCGTGCGTCGATTGGAGCGCGAAGGGGTGATCACCGGCTACCACGCCCACCTCGACCCGGCCGCGGTGAAGGCCAGCCTGCTGGTGTTCGTGGAGATCAGCCTGGCCTACAAGTCCGGCGACATCTTCGAGGAGTTCCGGCGCGCGGCGCTGAAGCTGCCCAACGTGCTGGAGTGCCACCTGGTATCGGGCGACTTCGATTACCTGCTGAAGGCGCGGATCAGCGAAATGGCCTCCTACCGCAAGCTGCTCGGCAGCACGTTGCTGACGCTGCCGCATGTACGTGAGTCGAAGAGCTACATCGTGATGGAAGAAGTGAAGGAAACGCTGAGCCTGCCGATTCCGGATTGAGGCGCTCGCAGGATGGGGTCAGAGCCCGCGGTGCGGGATCCGACCCCCGGAGTCCCTCAGCGCTGCTGCGGATGCTTCTGCGAGCGCTGTTCCTGCTGCTTGCCGCCCTTGTGCGGCTGCTGTGGGTCCATCTGTTGCTGCTGTTGCTGCTGCGGGTTGCGGCCCTGCGGTTCCTTGCCGGGATGACGGTTCTGCTGGTTTTTCATGATCGCGATCCAGTGGACGAAGGACATGCGGCGGCGGAATGCCAGCGCAGGGCCACGGTGGTCCCGGAACGGTTAATCGCAGGCGAAAAAGCAGTGATCGCCAAGAGGCTGTTTTCGTGCGTTCAGCCCGCACGACGCGCAGGAGCTGCCAACCTTGCTTGGCCCATAGGTCAGCGCCTGATCTGCTGGCCATCACCGGCAGGCACGCTGTCGTAATAACGGCCTGTACGCGAGTCGAACACGCGGTTCGGGCCGGCCGGGCGCACGCCAGGCACGATGCGGCCATTGCGGTCATAGACCTTGTCGGCCGGCTTCGGTACCGGCGCCGGCGCGATCCGGGCGGGGCCGGTGGACTTGATCGGCTGTGCCGGCTGCGGCGACGGCAGCACCTGCGGCTGCGGGCGGGCAGCCTGTGGCGGAGGTGCCACCGGTTGCGGTGCCACGGTGGTGGCACTGCGGGTGGCGGTCGGGCTCGACGACGTCGGTACCTGGGCCTGCGCAACCAGGGGCAGCAGGCCCATCAACAGCAGGGGAAGGCTCGGTTTCATGTCACGCTCCGGCGTGGATCGCATTCACCTTGCGCCTGCACCTGTGTGCCGCCCATGAACGGCCATCACACTTGCAAGCGCGCGCCGGCACCCCCACGTTTTCCGGCATCCCCAGGCCATCGACCCCACGGAGCGCCGCCATGACCGCCTTCGACCTGACGCCCCCCACCGCCACCCAGACCGAGGCGCTGGTCGCCGGCCTCAGCGGCGAAGAACGCCGCGTACTGCTGCAGCACGGCACCGAGGCGCCGTTCTGCGGCGTATTCCTCGACAACAAGCGCGAGGGCGTCTACTGCTGCCGTCTGTGCGCACTGCCGCTGTTCCGCTCCAGCACCAAGTTCGATTCCGGCACCGGCTGGCCCAGCTTCTTTGCCCCGTTCGACCCGGCGCACGTGCGCGAGATCCGCGATACCAGCCACGGCATGGTGCGCACCGAGATCACCTGCGCGCGCTGCGGCAGCCATCTGGGCCACGTGTTCCCGGACGGTCCGCCGCCCACCTACGAGCGCCACTGCCTGAACTCCGTCTCACTTTCGTTCACCGGCAATGGCGAGCCCTGGCCGGATCCGTTGCAGCGTGGCGGCGCAGAAAGCGGCGTGGCGGGCTGAAACACCCCGCTGACCGGTTTCACAGAATTCCCTCTTCAGAAAACCGGGCGACGGGCCGACAAGGAGATATCCCCTCTCCTTGCGTCGCCCCATGCTCATCATCGTTGGATTCCTGGTCGTCATCATCAGCGTGATCGGGGGCTATCTCGGTGCCCACGGCCGCCTGGGTGCCCTCTGGCAGCCCTACGAGCTGGTCATCATCGGCGGCGCCGCGCTCGGCGCCTTCCTGGTCGGTACCCCGGCCAAGACGGTCAAGCAGACCCTGCAGGCCATGGTCGGCGTGTTCAAGGGCCCGCGCTACAAGCAGCAGGACTACATCGATGTCCTCAGCCTGCTCTATGAACTGCTCAACAAGGCCCGCCGCGAAGGCTTCATGGCGCTGGAAGACCATGTCGAGCGGCCGGCCGAGAGCGCGCTGTTCGGCAACTACCCCAAGGTGCAGGCCGACCACCACCTGATCGACTTCATCACCGACTGCCTGCGCCTGATGATCGGCAGCAACATCGAGCCGCACGAGCTGGAGCCGCTGCTGGAACTGGAGCTGGAAAAGCACCATGCCGAGGCCATGGCGCCGTCGCAGGTGCTGACCAAGGTCGCCGACGGATTGCCCGGTTTCGGCATCGTGGCGGCGGTGCTGGGCATCGTCATCACCATGGGCTCGATCGGTGGCGACATCGTCGAGGTCGGTGGCCACGTCGCCGGTGCGCTGGTCGGCACCTTCCTCGGCATCCTGCTGGGCTACGGTTTCGTCGGCCCGATGGCAGCCGCGATGGAGGCCCGCGCCGAGCAGGACAGCCGCATCTACGAATCGGTGAAGACCGCCCTGCTGGCCTGCCTGCGCGGCTACAACCCGAAGATCGCGCTGGAATTCGCCCGCAAGACGCTGCCGTCGAACGTGCGCCCGGCCTTCTCCGATTTCGAGCAGCACCTGAAGACGGTCAAGTAAGCCATGGCCGAGACCAAGCCCACCGTCATCGTCCGCCGGGTCAAGAAGGCCGGCCACGCCGCCCATCATGGCGGTTCGTGGAAGGTGGCCTATGCCGACTTCGTGACCGCGATGATGGCGTTCTTCCTGGTGCTGTGGCTGATGGCCACCACCAACAAGAACGACCGTGCCGCCATTTCCGAGTACTTCCGCAACCCCAGCCCGCTGAGCGGGCAGAACGCCACGCCGGCACCCGGCATGGCCGGCCCGGGCGGCGCCAGCACATCGATGATCAAGCTGGGTGGTGCCACCGACGTTTCGCGTGGCAACAGCAACGATCCCTTCCAGAACCAGAAGGAAGCAGTACCGCAGCCGGTGGACCAGCAGCAGCGCGACAAGCAGCAGCTGGAACAGCTGATGAAGGAGCTGCAGGAAGCGATCAGCAGGAGCCAGGCGCTGGAACCGTTCAAGGACCAGCTGCTGCTGGACCTGACCCCGGAGGGCCTGCGCATCCAGATCGTGGACAAGCAGAACCGGCCGATGTTCGACCTTGGCAGCGCCACGCTGAAGCCGTACACGCAGCAGATCCTGCACGAGCTGGCCGAGTACCTGAACCATGTGCCGAACCGGATCAGCCTGACCGGTCACACCGACATCACCGCCTATTCCGCCGCTCGCGGCTATGGCAACTGGGAACTGAGCGCCGACCGTGCAAATGCCGCACGCCGCGCGCTGATCGATGGTGGCCTGGACGACAGCAAGATCACCCGCGTGGTCGGCCTGTCTTCGTCGGTGCTGTTCGACAAGGTCGACCCGCAGAACCCGATCAACCGCCGCATCAGCATCGTGGTGATGACCCAGGCCGCCGAAGCGGCCGCCCTGGCCGGTGCCGGGCCACAGGTGGGGCTGTCGGCGCCGACCGCCGACCCGGACGTGCAGGCCGCGCAGGGTGAGGCGCACTGAACCGGGGTCAGATCCCTTTCCCCTGGAAAGGGATCTGACCCCACCTGCGTGCGGCCGCTACAATGGCGGTCTTTCCGTTTCCAGGTGACCCCACCCCATGTCCCAGAACTCCAAGGCCAAGCGCGACAAGCGCAAGAAGCAGCAGGCCAAGCGTCCGTTCCTGCGCCTGAACGCCCAGCAGCAGGTGCAGAACCATGCCGTGCTGACCAACGAAGACGGCCAGGTGGTCGCCGCCATCGGCCTGCAGGGCCGTGAGTGGCTGCTGGCCATCGGTGGCCAGACCATGGGCAACGCCGAAAACCCGGTGCCGATGCTGGCCATGCTCAAGCACCTGTCCAACGTGCAGGAAAAGGAAGGCCGCAAGGTCAACCTGGAATATTCCGAACTGCTGCAGAAGCTGCTGGACACCCTGGCGGCCGAATCCGGCCAGACCGCTGACGAGTACCTGGACAAGCTGGTCGCCGAGTTCGAGACCGTGGAAGCCGAAGAAGGCGAAGAAGCCGCTGAGGCCGCCGAAGGCGAAGTGGTTGAAGCTGCTGCCGAGGCCACTCCGGCCGCTGACAGCGACAGCAAGCCGCAGGCCTGAACCGGCCGCGGCGGTGACGGTCTACGTCGATGACGCGGTGCATCCCTGGCGCGGACAGCGCTGGGCGCACCTGATGGCCGACACCCTGGCCGAGCTGCACGCGATGGCGGCGCAGCTCGGCATTCCACCGCGGGCCTTCCAGAACAAGGCCAGCGGTGCGCACTACGATGTCACTTCCGAGCTGCGCGCGCAGGCCATCGCGCTCGGTGCGCGGGCGATTTCCCGGCACGCCGACCGTGACCTGGTCAAAGCGGTGATTGCCAACGCCAGGGCGCAGTACCGGCCGTAGTGCGTGGTGTGCTCGCCGGGCATGGCCCGGCGCTACCACGGGCTGGCGGAACAGGTAGCGCCGGGCCATGCCCGGCGGGTCGGATCATCGATCAGAACGGGTCGCTGCCCAGGCGGATTTCAACGTTCAGCAGCGAGCACAGCGCCAGCATCGCGTCGTCGTCGCGGGTCAGCGCCATCACCCCGGTGAAGCCGTCGCTGCCGGCATCCACGCTCCACAGCGTGTAGTTGTGCTCGCGCAGGCGGTCGAAGGCGGTGGACATCAGCTGCACGCCGTCCAGGTCTTCGGCGAAATCCTCGTCGTCCAGGTCGCCACCCCAGTCCAGCTGCAGGTTGAAGCGCGCAGACAGCTCGTTCACCGCTGACTGCAGCGAATCCAGATCATCACGTTCCACCTCGAAACCGGACTGCCAGGCAATGGCCGTGAACAGGGCCGGCAGCCAGTCACTGTCCGCTTCCAACGGCTGCCCGTCCTCGGCCAGGTGCTCGCGCCAGCGGTTGAACTGCTGCAGGGCCAGCTCTTCGTCGCCCGGGTTGATCAGCACCAGCAGGTTCCAGACCCGGGCCTCGAAGCCGTCTTCGTCGAAGTCGTGGATGTCTTCCTCGAAGTCGAAATAGTCGCTGTTGTCGGGCATGGCGGAACTTCCTCTGGGGCAGGCCGGCATTCTACGGTTTATCCTGTGCCGCTGAAGCCGGCCTTGGTGGCCGTCACTGTGAATGAAGCGATGAGCGATACCCCTCCCGACCACCTGGCGATCAACCCGGCCAGCCCCTTCCATGATGCGCAGGCGCTGGAGCGCGGCGTCGGCGTGCGTTTCAACGACGTCGAGCGCGACAACGTCGAGGAATACTCGGTCAGCGAAGGCTGGATCCGCGTGCAGGCCGGCAAGGCCCGCGACCGCCGCGGCAACCCGATGACCATCAAGGTCAAAGGCAAGGTCGAGGCGTATTTCCTGGACACGAAGCCGGAGTAACCGGCTTTTGTAGAGTCGAGATCCTATGTTCGTGGTCAAG
>NZ_VMBJ01000190.1:0-250 GCF_010608305.1 Stenotrophomonas sp. AS012628
GGATCATGCCTGCCCTTCCTCCTCTTTGCGGTAGTGGCCGCTCTTGCCGCCGAGCTTCTCCAGCAACTGGACCTGCTCGATGACCATCCCGCGGTCCACCGCCTTGCACATGTCGTAGATGGTCAGGGCCGCGACGCTGGCGGCGGTGAGCGCCTCCATCTCCACGCCGGTCTGCCCGGCCAGCCGGCAACGCGCGCGGATGCGCACGGCGTCCGGCGCCTCGGCCTGCAGTTCGAGCTTGACGCTGGTG
>NZ_VMBJ01000191.1:0-250 GCF_010608305.1 Stenotrophomonas sp. AS012628
GTCTTGCGCATAGCCGCCGTCGCGCGGAATGGCGTTCGGGTACCAGTTGCGGAAACGTTCCACCAGGCTTGCGCCGGGCATCCGCGCATGGCAGCCCACGCAGGCGTCGGGGACACCTAGAGCCAGGGCCTGGGCCGGGTTCGGTACGCTGAACGAGTGGTCGTGGCGCAGGTCGTTGACCATGTAGTACTTGCCCGGCATGTGGCAGGCGACGCATTTCCCGGCCGGGCCTTCGGGGCGGTGGCGGAGG
>NZ_VMBJ01000192.1:0-248 GCF_010608305.1 Stenotrophomonas sp. AS012628
GCAGGTGGATCAGGCTTTGCAGTCGCCCATTGACGAGGCGCACCTGCTCGCCGTTCATCACCGGCCTGGCCGTCTGCTCGAAGTCGCGGGTACGGAACTCGACGTTCTGCAACCCACCGCCGCGTACCGCCTTGAACCAGTCGCGGGTGAATATCTGCCCCCAGGGATCCTGGCGGGTGCCGCCGGAACCGCGCTTGCCGCCGTAGCCCCGGGCCTCGCTGCTGTCGAGAGTGCGCTGGATCTCGGCG
>NZ_VMBJ01000193.1:0-248 GCF_010608305.1 Stenotrophomonas sp. AS012628
CAGTATGGCACCTCGGCGTCGGCAAGCCGCATGGTGGCCGGCGAGCGGCCGGTCCAGCGCGAGCTAGAGCGCGCACTGGCAAGCGTCTACGAGGTCGACGACTGCGTCGCCTTCGTCAGCGGGCATGCCACCAACGTCACCGTGATCGGATGCCTGTTTGGCCCCGGCGACCTGATCGTGCATGACGCGTTGGCGCACAACAGCATCGTGCAGGGGGCGCAGCTCAGCGGCGCCAAGCGGCTGAACTT
>NZ_VMBJ01000194.1:0-248 GCF_010608305.1 Stenotrophomonas sp. AS012628
GCCTATACCGGTGCGAAACACTGTATCAGCGTGGCGTCCGGTACGGACGCGCTGCTGATCGCACTGATGGCACTAGGGGTCGGGCGAGGTGACGAGGTCATCACTACGCCGTTTACATTCGTCGCGACAGCTGAAGTGATTGTTCTGCTCGGTGCGACTCCGGTTTTCGTCGATGTCGAGCCTGACACCTGCAACATCGACGCGGACAAAATTGAAGCGGCGATCACGTCGCGCACCAAGGCGATCAT
>NZ_VMBJ01000195.1:0-248 GCF_010608305.1 Stenotrophomonas sp. AS012628
GGATACCGCCGTGCTCAACCGCATCGCCAACGAGGCGCTGGACCAACCGGACGTGCGCGCGGTGACCTTCCTCGACGCCCGCCAGGAACGCCTCGCCCATGCCGGGCCAAGCATGCTCACCGTCGCCCCGGCCGGCGACGCCAGCCATCTGAGCATGTCCACCGAACTGGACACCACGCACTTCCTGCTACCGGTTCTTGGCCGCCACCACAGCCTGTCCGGCGCCACCGAGCCTGACGACGAGCGCG
>NZ_VMBJ01000196.1:0-248 GCF_010608305.1 Stenotrophomonas sp. AS012628
TTGCTCATCTGGGTGAGCATGCCGCCGTCGTTCTTCCAGCGCGCCAGGATGTCCTGGGCCAGTTGCTGCTGGTGGGTGCCGATGGCTTCCAGCAACGGGCAATAGCGGGCCTTGGTGGCGGCGTCGGCGAGGTCGATCTTGCTGTCGAAGAGGATGTATTCGTAGGCGGAGAGCCCCTGCACCACCACGCTGGCCTTGGCCAGGGCCGCGGCGTCGACCTGCGGGTTGTTCTTCAGCAACTGTTCGAC
>NZ_VMBJ01000197.1:0-248 GCF_010608305.1 Stenotrophomonas sp. AS012628
GCGAGGGGGCGTCCTTGCCGGCTTCGGCCAGCGCCAGGCCGACGCCGGTCATGAAGGCCTGCGACGGGTCGCTCGGCACGCTCGGTGTCTTGGCGCGCCAGACCTTGCCGCTGGCCGGGTCATGCAGGGCGATGTCGGTGAAAGTGCCGCCGATATCGACGGCGACGGCGAGGCCGGCCTCAGATGATGGCATCGACATACTCATTGCGATGGAAGGAGCGGACCGCCGGGCGGTCGGAGCGCAGGCT
>NZ_VMBJ01000198.1:0-246 GCF_010608305.1 Stenotrophomonas sp. AS012628
CGTCATGGCCTGGCGCGCGTGCTGTCCAAGGCCGGCGTCTGCTCGCGCAGCGAGGCCGCGCGCTGGATCGCCGAGGGCCGCGTACGCGTGTCCGGCCGCATCGTGCGGGATCCCGAGTTCCCGATTGGCCAGCCGGCGCCGCCGATCGAGGTCGATGGCCAGCCGATGGGTGCACCGCAGCGCCTGTACCTGATGCTCAACAAGCCGCGCGGGGTGGTGACTACCGCGCAGGACGAGCGTGGCCGC
>NZ_VMBJ01000199.1:0-246 GCF_010608305.1 Stenotrophomonas sp. AS012628
GCCAGACCGTCCCGAACAGTTCTGCATCCGCGTCTGTGTCCAGAGAGGCGGCCTGCTCTGCAGGAGCCGGAGGGTCCATACCGAAAGGCGCGTCGTCCCCGGTTGCGACGGGGCGCAGAGGCTTCGGTTTCTGGGGCGACTTCGGCGGTGCCGCCGGTGCGGCAGTGGACTGCTGGATCGCGGGCACTTCGTCGAGCGGATCCACCTCATTGCCAGAGAGGCGCTCTGCCTCCTCGTCGCTGAGGT